>DAOUQK010000053.1 GCA_030625695.1 Paracoccaceae bacterium
GATGCCGGGGCCTCTTCGACATCAGGTGCCGCTTCGTCCGCATCAATCTGATCCATCAACGATGTGTCGACCGACACCACTGATGCGGTTGCCACGGCCACCACACGGGTGGCTGTCTTGAGCTTTTCAAGGGTGAAATCAGGGCTGATCAGATGCGCATCGCCTTCGATCCGCACACTTAGACCATAGCGCGCCTCGATCTGGGCGATATGTTCGCGTTTGGCGTTCATCAGGAAGTTGGCAATACTGACGGGGCAGCGCACCAGAACTTCGCGCGACCGACGCCGCGTGCCTTCCTCTTCGATTTGGCGCAGGATCGCCAGCGACATGTTGTCATCCGAGCGGATCAGACCAGTGCCGTGACAGACCGAACACGGCTGGGTCGTTGCCTCAAGCATGCCGGGGCGCAGACGCTGGCGCGACATTTCCATCAGGCCAAAGCCGGAAATGCGCCCGACCTGAATACGGGCCCGGTCGCTTTTCAACCGGTCCTTCATACGCTTTTCAACGGCCGCATTGTTGCGCCGTTCGTCCATGTCGATAAAGTCGATGACGATCAATCCGGCAAGGTCGCGCAAGCGCAACTGACGCGCCACTTCTTCCGCCGCTTCGAGGTTGGTTTTGGTGGCGGTTTCCTCGATCGAATTTTCCTTGGTGGCGCGGCCAGAGTTGACGTCGATGGCCACCAATGCCTCGGTCGTGTCGATGACGATATAGCCGCCGGATTTCAGCTGCACGGTCGGATTGAACATGCCACCCAGATAGGTTTCCACCTGATAGCGGGCAAACAGAGGCATGTTTTCGTTATATTGTTTCACGTTTTTGGCGTGTGACGGCATGATCATTTTCATGAAGTCTTTGGCCACGCGGTAGCCTCGTTCGCCTTCGACAAACACTTCGTCGATGTCGCGATTATAAAGGTCGCGGATCGAGCGTTTGATCAGGTCGCCTTCTTCATAGATCTTGGCGGGCGCAATGGATTTCAGAGTCAGTTCGCGGATCTGTTCCCAAAGCCGTTGCAGATATTCATAGTCGCGTTTGATTTCGGCCTTGGTGCGCTTGGCGCCAGCGGTGCGCACGATCAGGCCGGCACCTTTGGGCACTTCGATCTCGTTCGCGATCTCTTTGAGTTTCTTACGGTCGGTGGCGTTGGTAATCTTGCGCGAGATGCCACCGCCGCGGGCGGTGTTGGGCATCAGCACGCAATAACGCCCGGCCAGCGACAGATACGTCGTCAGAGCCGCGCCTTTGTTGCCGCGTTCTTCCTTGACCACCTGCACCAACAGGATCTGGCGTACTTTGACCACTTCCTGAATCTTGTAGCGGCGCGGGCGGGGTTTGCGGACCGGGCGGATGTCTTCGACATCGTCGTCATCAGCCACGGATTCGATGGTGTCATCCTTGGACGCGGCATCGACAGCTTTGGAGTGCTCCGGTTCGTCGTCGTCTTGGACGAACTCTGCGGAGGCTTCTGCTGTGGTTTCTGCGGGCGAAGCTTCGGCCTCTGCCTCCGCCTGTGGAACCTCTTCCGCCTGATCGTCGCTGTTGTCGTCCTCCGAGGACGTTTCCGTAGGGGCCTCATCTGCGGCGGTTTCTACGGTGACTTCTGCGGTGACTTCTGCGGCGGCGGCCTCTTCGGTTGGCTCTTCAACCGGCGTTTCAGCAACGGTCTCCATCGGAGACGAGCCTTCTGGCGTCCCCAGGGTTTCCGCTTGGCCATCTTGCGATGCAGCATCATCATCCTGATCGCTCAGGTCGATGGTTTCCATGCCGGCAATCTGCTGCGGTTCGGTGCTGTCGACCGCGTCATCGCTGGCCAGCTTTTCAGCCTTGGATTTGCTGCGCGACCGGGATGAGCGGCGCGACCGGGTAGGTTTACGCTCTTCTTCTTCTTCGCGCGCCTTTTGCGATTCCGCATAAGCGCGTTCTTCTTCCATAAGCGCCTCGCGGTCAGCCACGGGGATCTGGTAATAGTCCGGGTGGATCTCCGAGAACGCCAGGAACCCATGGCGATTGCCGCCATAGTCAATGAACGCCGCCTGAAGCGACGGTTCGACCCGGGTTACCTTTGCAAGGTAGATGTTGCCAGCAAGCTGGCGTTTGTTTTCGGATTCAAAATCGAACTCTTCAACCTTGTTTCCGTCAACCACCACGACGCGGGTTTCCTCCGCGTGGGTGGCATCGATAAGCATTTTCTTAGCCATGTTTCTTTCATGCACAATCGCGTTTCCGCACGCCCCCCAAGCCTGGGTGGGTGTGAACGGTCGGGATTATGTCTTGTCAGGGCGATAAAAGACGCGGCGATACAGGGGACCCGGGTGATTTCCCCGTGCCTGCCTGCCCATTGTCTCAATGGCGTGCAATATGCTCGCGCGCGCGTCATCGCGTTTCTTCTCCGACAGGCCGGGATCGTCGTTAGACGTGGTCGGGGCCTGCCCATTCATTCCCCATATGCGGACATTGCCGTCAGGGGCACTTCACCGACCCCGGTTAAGGGGTCCAATCGGTCTGATCCGGGTTCGGCGGGTTTACTGGCCGCCGGTAATCCGAAACAGCGAAACTCATAATCAGCGAGATATGCCTTGCGCCAAATCGGCGGCATACCCCGTTAGTGGGATATAAGCGCAGCAGTGGGGCAAATACAATGGGCATATTGTAATGCGGGTTCGAATTTTGCCGGGGTTTACCTGGGGCCAACGTGGTTTCTGTGTGGTTTCTGTGCGGCATCATTAATAATGAGGTGAAAATACCTGTTATCGTCAATTATTCAATAATCCTGATTGAGCAAGGTATTAATCACCGGTGGATCGTGGCAATGGCCGACGAGGCCGAATCGTTAAAGGTAATCCGACCTTTGCAGTCCATATTTCGCCATCTTTTCGTTCAATGTCCGCCGGGGCAGGCAAAGCTCGTCCATGACGGATGCAATTGACCCTTTGTGGCGACGCATGGTGTTGTCGATCAGCATCCGTTCAAACGCTTCCACATATTCCTTGAGCGGCTTGCCTTCGGTGGTCATCACCGGCTGCATTTCCTCGTGATCCGACATCAAAAGCGAGGCAATGGTGCCCGACCCGCGCCGCGATTGCAGCACCGCGCGTTCAGCGATGTTGATCAACTGGCGCACGTTACCGGGCCAGGGTGCCTGTAATAATTGCGCCGCTTCCTGTGCTGTCACCTGTGGTGCCTCGCAGCCATATTCCTCGGAAAACTGATCCGACAGGCGGGTGAACAGGGTCAGAATATCCTCGCCCCGCTGACGCAGCGGCGGCACTGTGATACGCAGCGCGCCCACCCGGTAAAACAGATCGGGGCGCAGCACGTCTTCACTGGTGCGCCCGGCCTCTTGCAGGTTGGAAATGGCGATGATGCGGGTTTCTGCCGGGGTGCCCTGTTCGTTGATCACATTCAGCAACCGTGCTTGCAACGTTTCACTAAGTGCTTCGATATCTTCCAACACCAGCGTCCCGCCACGGGCCTCTTCCATGGCCGGCAATTGTCCGTCTTCGGGCATCATCGGCCCAAACAGACGTTTGCCCAGCGCCTCTTCTTCCAACGCGCCACAGGAAACCAAAACAAATTTCTTGCCCGCGCGACTGCCCACTGCATGTAGCGCGTGCGCCACCAAAGTCTTGCCAGTCCCTGTTTCGCCATCAATCAGCACATGACCGTCGGCCTGCCCCAGATCAAGAATGTCCTCTTTCAGCCGTTCCATCACCGGGCTGGCACCTATCAGCTTGTTCATCAACTGGCTGCCATCGGACAATTCACGCCGAAGGGCGCGGTTGTCCAAAACCAGACGCCGCGCGCCGGTGGCGCGCTTGGCCAGCTCACTCATCCGGTCAGGATTAAACGGCTTTTCCAGGAAATCAAACGCGCCGACACGCATCGCCTCGACCGCCATCGGCACATCACCGTGGCCGGTGATCATGATCACCGGCAACGCGCTGTCGGCCCCCATCAGTTTCTTGAGAAACTGCATCCCGTCCATGCCCGGCATCTTGATGTCGGAAATAACGATGCCCGGATATTCCGGCCCAAGGTTTTTCAGTGCATCCTCGGCACTGGCAAATGTTTCGGTGTCATAGCCCGACAGGGCCAGCCATTGGCTGATCGACTGGCGCATGTCCTGTTCGTCATCAACAATTGCGATTTTCATGGCTCGTGCCATTTTATCCGTCCCTCGTTATTCAGTCTCATTCAGTCTCATTCTGCGGCTTCAAGGCCGTCTTCCAATATAGGCAGCTGCATTTCAAATACCGCACCACCCCTCTGCCCGTTACGCGCAGTCAAACGCCCCCCAAGGTCGTTGACAATACCGGATGAGATGGCCAGCCCCAGACCAACCCCATCGCCGGGCTGTTTGGTGGTATAAAACGGTTCAAACAACTCATCAATATCGACGATCCCGTCGCCATTATCGCGCACTGTCAAAGTTGCGGTCTCTCCAGCCGCCAGAATGATTTCCACCTCTGGGTCGGCGACCGATTTGGTGGCGTCCAGAGCATTGCGCAACAGGTTCACCATGACCTGTTCAATGCGCAATCGGTCACCCATCACCAGCACAGGTTTTTCAGGCAGAACCTGACTGATCCTGACCTGCCGCTGACGCAATTGCGGCTCCATCATCGATAGGCTTGCCGCAAGCGCATCGCCAATGTTTACAGGCGCTAACGCCTCGCTTCCCTTGCGTGCGTACGACTTTAACTGACGGGTTATCGCGCCCATCCGCTCGATCAGACTATCAATCCGCCCGAACGACGAAAGCGCCTCTTCCGGGCGGTTACGGCGCAGCAACAATCGCGCCCCCGCAAGATAGGTTTTCATCGCTGCAAGTGGTTGATTAAGCTCATGAGATACCGCCGCAGACATTTCCCCCAAAGCCGCCAGTTTCGAGCTTTGCGCCAGGGTTTGCTCGGCCACATCCAGGGTTTTTTGCACCCGTTCCCGCTCGGCAATTTCCCGCTGTAGACGGGCGTTCAATGCGCGAAGCTCTGCCGATTCACGTTGAAACAAAGCCGCGCGCAATGCAGTCTTGCGGCTAAGGAAGTAAAACGCCAATGCCAGAAAGATGGCAAATCCCATAATTTCCAGGGCCAGCACCCCATTCACCCGCTCGCGGATCGATGTGTACGAGGTGAACGACGTCAGCCGCCAGCCGCGAAACGGCAATCGCGTTTCCTGCCGCATCACGGCTTCGCCTTTCAGGTAGGTGTCGGCCCGCTCAGCCGTCCAGTCGACCGTGGCGCGGATCGCCCGTTCAATCGCCCCCAACGGCAATATCCGACGCAACGCAACTTCTTCGCTATGACCGCGCCACCGCGATTCGGTGGCCAGAATGATGGTTCCGGTGCTGTCCGTCACCAAAACCGCATCCGAAATCCCCGCCCAGGCAAGTTCGAATTTCTGCAAATCGACCTCAACAACGATTACGCCCAACGCCGTCTGTCCCGCCTCAAGTCGGCGTGAATAGGTAAAGCGATAGCCGCCTGCCTCGCGCTGCACCACCGTGAACACAGTGGTATTCGAGCGGATCGCCTCGAAGAAAAATGGATCCGAGCGGTGGGTCCCGCCCAGCCGGTTACGGTCAGTGGCCGCGACCGCGCGCCCGTCGATGTCCAACAACAATAGAGACGCCGCGCCAATCTCTTCGACAAAGGAGATAAGTCTTTGGGACGACAGGGAATAATCGCTAAACTGCAAAGCGTTGATTAGCGACGGATCCAGCGCTAAAAGCTGCGGCACAATGGCGTTACGACGCAGCTCGCTCAGCAGGTTGCCACCGTACAAGGCCAGCCGTAATTCTGCCCGGTTGCGGGTGGTTTCGGTGAACCGGCTGGTCAGCAGTGTGTTGGTCACCCAAACCGTCACCGCCGCCACCATCAACACAATAGCCAAGGCTATCCGCAGCCGCCAACCAATGCTCCCTGAGCGCGGCCAAAGCTTTGACGCCTTGGCGGCAGGTGCCACAGGCAAGTTGGATTTTAGCTTGGGCTTGTCAGAGGTGGGCTTCATACACGTAATCTAAGGCGCGCGTGCGCCCGGCTCAAGTCATGCCAGCATCATGCCAGTGTAAGTGCGCCGGTAATTGCGCGGAACAACGCCGCCCCGTCGGTACCACCATGGCCGGAATCCGCCGCCCGCTCCGGATGCGGCATCATCCCCAGCACCCGGCGGTTGGGCGACAGGATACCAGCGATATCATCCCGCGAACCGTTGGGATTGTTGGTGTACGTAAAGGCAATCCGGTCCTGATCACGCAATTTGGCCAATTCGGCCTCATCGGCGAAATAATTACCATCATGATGCGCAATCGGAATGTCGATCACGTCGCCCGCGTTATAGCCAGCGGTATAGTCCGACTGAGAGGTCACAACCTTCAGCCCCACCGTTTTACAGACGTACTTAAGCCCGGCATTGCGCAGCAACGCGCCCGGCAGCAATCCGGTCTCGGTCAGAACCTGAAACCCGTTGCAGACACCAAACACATAACCGCCCCGCTCGGCATGATCCGCCACTGCCCGGCAGATCGGTGACTTCGCGGCAATCGCCCCGCAGCGCAGATAATCGCCATAGGAAAACCCGCCGGGGATGCCAACAATGTCCACGCCTTCCGGCAATTCAGCATCCTTGTGCCAGACCATCGACACTTTCGCCCCCGCCGCCGCAAACGCCACTGCCAGATCGCGGTCACAATTAGACCCCGGAAATACCACAACGCCCGCGTGCATCACAGTATCTCGACGCTGTAGGATTCGATCACCGTATTGGCCAACAGCTTTTCACACATCTCAGCCACATCCGCCTCGCTCGTGCCCTCGGCCAGTTCCAGGTCAATCACCTTACCCTGACGCACCGCCGTCACCTGATCAAACCCCATCGCGCCCAAGGCGTGCCGCACGGCCGCCCCTTGCGGATCAAGCACTCCGGCTTTTAACATCACATGCACCCGTGCCTTCATAGTACCCCCCGCTGAACGACAAAAACCCGCTCTAACTTCATCTCGCAAAATAAACTCAAATCCCACACCCAATCCCGGACGCAAGCTCAGTTGATCAAAGTTGGCCTACCCGCAGGCGTCGATATCTTCGGCAGAACCCCCAACCGTCGTGCCACTTCGGAATAGGCATCCGCCAGATTTCCCAGATCGCGCCGGAACACGTCTTTATCAAGCTTTTCACCCGTCTCCATATCCCACAACCGGCAGCTATCAGGGCTAATCTCATCCGCCACGATCAGCCGCTGGAAATCACCGTCATAAACCCGGCCCACCTCAATCTTGAAATCCACCAGCCGGATGCCGACTCCGTACAAAACCCCCGACAGGAAATCATTGACCCGCAATGCCAGGCTCAGAATATCATCCATATCCTGCGGGCTGGCCCAGCCAAACGCAGCGATATGTTCTTCTGACACCAGCGGATCACCCAGACTGTCATCCTTCAGGCAATATTCCACAATCGGACGGGGCAATTGCGTGCCTTCCTCGATGCCCAATCGTTTGGACATAGAACCAGCGGCAAAGTTACGCACGATGATCTCAAGTGGAATAATCTCGCAGTTCTTGATCAACTGCTCGCGCATATTCAGCCGTTTGATGAAATGAGTCGGCACGCCGATTGTGTTCAATCCGGTCATGAAATACTCGCTCAGACGGTTGTTCAGAACGCCCTTACCATCAATCACTTCTTTCTTCTCGGCATTAAAGGCAGTGGTATCATCTTTGAAATACTGAACAATTGTGCCCGGCTCAGTACCTTCATACAGAATCTTGGCCTTGCCTTCATATATTTTCTTGCGCCGCGCCATGGAATGCCTTTCGGGGATGCAGGACCGGAAAAGACCCGGTCACCTGCCGCCCTCTTACTGCAAGGGATGAAGTGTCGCAAGGCACGCTCCCCTCTTGCCCTTACCGGCCTGGACAGCCATATCAACCAGAGAACAAAAGACAACAGATCAAGAGGACACCCAATGAGCACATTTGACGATCGCGAACAGGCGTTTGAAAACAAATACGCCCACGACGCAGAGATGATATTCAAGGCGGCAGCCCGGTGTAACAAGATGGTCGGCCTATGGGCGGCCGATCTTATGGGCAAAACCAGCGCGGACGCTGTGGACTATGCCAAAACCGTGGTGATTGCCGACCTGGAAGAGGCGGGCCACGAAGATGTGGTGCGCAAAGTGGCGGCTGATCTGGGCGATCTGTCTTCGCCCGAAGCCATTCGCGCCAAGATCGCCGAATTGCTGCCCGAGGCAAAATCGCAGATCATGAACGAAGCCGACTGATTATACGCTTCATGATCTTCATGAAGGATTAGCATTTGCCATATACCGCCCCCCATGACATGTGGGGCGGTATACGCATGCGCGTTCTCTGGGCTGCGTTTTTCCAAAGATTTATCCAGAGCTTTATCAGGATCAGATTCATGACCAACGCTTTTTCCGCCATGCTGGAAACCCATGACGTGATCCTTGCGGACGGGGCCACTGGCACCAACCTGTTCAATGCAGGCCTCATGGCCGGTGACGCACCCGAGCTTTGGAATGTCGATGAACCCGGCAAAATCCGCGCCCTGTATCAGGGGGCGGTCACCGCTGGCAGTGACATGTTCCTGACCAACACATTCGGCGGCACGGCGGCACGTCTTAAACTGCATAACGCCGAACGCCGGGTGCGCGAACTGTCCCGCGTTGGCGCCGAACTGGGCCGCGAAGTTGCCGACAAATCGGACCGTAAAATTGTGGTCGCCGGGTCAGTCGGGCCAACCGGCGAAATCATGGAACCAATCGGCCCCCTCAGCCACGCTCTGGCGGTCGAGATGTTTCACGAACAGGCCGACGGGTTGAAAGAAGGCGGCGCAGACATTGCCTGGCTCGAAACAATTTCGGCCCCCGAAGAATTCCGCGCCGCCGCCGAGGCTTTTGGCCTTGCCGGTCTGGACTGGTGCGGCACCATGAGCTTTGACACCGCGGGGCGCACCATGATGGGCCTCACGTCCGCCGATATGGTGAAAATGGTTGACGATCTGGACAACCCGCCTTTGGCCTTCGGGGCCAATTGCGGCACTGGTGCCTCGGACATCCTGCGCACTGTGCTGGGTTTTGTCGCCCAAGGCACCGAGCGTCCGCTGATCTCGAAAGGCAACGCCGGCATTCCAAAGTACGTCGACGGCCACATCCACTATGATGGTACGCCCGAACTGATGGCCGACTACGCCGTTCTTGCCCGCGACAGCGGCGCGCGCATCATCGGCGGTTGCTGCGGCACCATGCCCGAGCATTTGCGGCATATGCGTGAAGCACTTGACACTCGTCCACCCGGCGACCGCCCCACGCTCGACCAAATCACCGAAGCTCTTGGCGCATTCAGTTCTGCATCCGACGGCACCGGCGATGATACTGCCCAGCCTGCCCGGCGAAACCGCCGCCGCAAGCGCGCCTGACTGCCCGAAGGGCCGCTCATCAAGCCCCGAAAAGGGCTTTCTTCGCTGCTTCCTTCACCCGCTTACGGGTTTGCGTGCCACCAGATCAATCAGCGCGGATCGCCCGGAATGGCCGCGCCCTTCGTCCACATCCCGGTTATATTCTTCAAGCCGCAGGATTTCGAACCCATCATAGATCCCCGCAAGCAATTCAGGCGTATACATGTTCGCCGCATTGGGCGGCCCTCCGGTGCCATATTCCAACTGGCGCGGCACATAACCATGCAGCAACAACATGCCCCCCGGAGCCACCGCCTGTCCCAACCAGCGCAATATCCGGTCCCGCAGATCAGGTGGCGCAAACTGAATGAAAACCGCCACCACAACGTCATAGGTCTGGGTCCAGTCCCACGCCTCGATATCTGCGATCTGAAAATCGACCGTGACGCCTTTGTCCGTTGCCAGATCCCGCGCCTTGGCCACCCCTAATTCTGCCTGATCAAACGCCGTCACCTGATGTCCCAAAGATGCAAGGTATACCGAATTGCGCCCTTCCCCATCTGCGACGCACAAAGTCCTGGCCGCCTTTGGCATCTGCCCGGCCTGTTCCTTCAGGAACTGCGCTGGCTCTTTGCCAAACAAATACCCTGGTGCCTGATACCTGTTGTCCCAGAATTCCAACTCAGCCATGCTTTTCCCCTTTGTTGATGATCGCCACTCTAACCTTGATCTTCAGAATAACGAGAGCTGATCCCCAAGTTTCTTCGGTACTTCAAACAAATCGCATCGCAAAGGCGTGGTTTCCCACGCCAACCCCAACGCCCTGGCCGCCCTTTCAAATCGCCGCGCAATCATCCCGGCGTAAATCCCCTCGCCGCGCATCCGGCGCCCCCAACGGGCGTCATAATCCAAACCGCCGTGCATCTCCCGCACCCGCGCCATTACCCGTGCCGCCCGCCCCGGCTCGCACTCGGCCAACCAATCTTGCCAGATCGGCGACACTTCCATCGGCAGACGCAACATGATCCAACTCGCAGCATCCGCACCCGCCTCGGCCCCCGCCGCCAGCAACACCTCGATCTCATGATCGGTCAGCCCCGGCACAATTGGCGACGTCATCAGACGCACGGGCACCCCTGCGTCGCTCAACCTCCGGATCACCTGCAACCGTCGCTTTGGTGATGGCGCGCGCGGCTCCATCCGCCGTGAAAGCCCCGCATCCAATGTGGTGATCGACACACCAACCCGCACCAGCCCCCGCGCCGCCATCGGTGCAAGAATATCCAGATCCCGTTCGACCAAAGCGCCTTTGGTGACAATCGCCACCGGATGATTGAACGCCGATAAAATCTCAAGACACTCGCGCATGATCCCGCGCGCCTTTTCAACCGGTTGATAGGGATCGGTATTGGTGCCAATGGCGATTGTCGCCACCCGGTAACGGGCTTTGCGCAACTCCCGCTCCAACACCTCGGCCGCATTGGGGCGCGCCACCAATTGCGTCTCAAAATCCAACCCCGGGGACAGGCCAAGATAGGCATGGGTTGGCCGGGCAAAACAATAGACACAGCCGTGTTCACAGCCACGGTAAGGGTTGATTGACCGGTCAAACGGCAGATCGGGCGAGCGGTTATAACTGATCAACCGGCGCACCTGTTCATCACGCACCACCGTACGGAAAACCCCGCGTTCCTCTGGGATATCCCAATCATCCGATGCCTCAAGCCGCGTCAGATCGTAACGGCCTGAAACATTACCATTGGCCCCACGGCCACGCCTTCGCCCCGGCTCAACTGAAATCTCCGCTTTCATGCGCGCAATTTAGAACATAGAGGGAACACATGCAATAACCCCATCATCTCCATGCAATTTCTTCATTATCAATTTGATATGATCGCGCGTATTGGTCGGTTGTGGAACGACGCATGTCGCAATTGTCGCAGTCTGGCGGCACCCATTTAGCCACAACAAACTATCAGGGGCGGGTGCCCATCACTTAAGGAATCACGTCCATGTCGGAAGAAGATGACATCATCCTGTCGGAACTAGACGACGAAGAGCTTGTCCAACAGATGTTTGACGACCTCTACGACGGTCTTAAAGAAGAGATCGAAGAGGCGGTGAATATCCTGCTGGGGCGCAAATGGATGCCCTATGACGTGCTGACCAAGG
The DNA here is from genome assembly GCA_030625695.1 of Paracoccaceae bacterium. Classification (GTDB taxonomy): domain Bacteria; phylum Pseudomonadota; class Alphaproteobacteria; order Rhodobacterales; family Rhodobacteraceae; genus NVQY01. Next base: position 11,598 of record DAOUQK010000053.1, read on the forward strand.
CGTTGGTCGGCGGCATGACCATCGTTGGCGCCGATTTCCGTGACGGCATCCTGTTTGTGCCCGAAGTGCTGCTGGCGGCCAATGCCATGAAGGGCGGCATGTCCATCCTCAAACCACTGCTGGCCGAAACCGGCGCGCCGCAGGTCGGCAAGATGGTGATTGGCACGGTCAAGGGCGATATCCATGATATCGGCAAAAACCTTGTGGCGATGATGATGGAAGGTGCCGGTTTTGAGGTGATTGATCTTGGCATCAACAATCCGGTGGAAAGCTATCTCGAGGCGCTGGAAACAGAACAGCCCGATATCCTTGGCATGTCAGCACTTTTGACCACCACAATGCCTTATATGAAAGTGGTGATCGACACGCTGATCGAACAGGGCAAGCGGGACGATTATGTGGTGCTGGTCGGCGGCGCGCCTTTGAACGAAGAGTTTTCCAAGGCCATTGGCGCAGATGCCTATTGCCGGGACGCCGCCGTTGCGGTGGAAACGGCCAAGGAATTCATGGGCCGTAAACACAACCGGATGAGCGCCTGACCTATGGTCCGGCGCTCCCGAACGGCGCGCCCAACGTCTCGTCGAACTCCCAAAGTCGCGGGTTTTCCGGATGACCAAAGCCTGACGGAAACCGGCCTGCCTGCCCCGGCTCCTAGGCCCGGTCGTATCCTGGTGATCGCCTGCGGCGCTCTGGCGCGGGAAATCCTCGATATCAAATCCCTGAGTGGCTGGGATCACATCGACCTGACCTGCCTGCCGGCCATCCTGCACAATCACCCCGACCTGATCACCAAAGCGGTGGAATCAGCCGTCAGCAAACACCGCGCCACTTATGATCAGATATTTGTGGCCTACGCCGATTGCGGCACCGGCGGCCAACTCAAGACGGCCTGCGACCGAATGGGCGTACAAATAATTCAGGGGCCCCATTGCTACAGCTTTTATGAAGGCAACGCCGCCTTCGCCGCCCGCGACGAAATCACCGCTTTCTACCTGACCGACTTCCTCGTCCGTCAGTTCGACGCTTTCATCTGGAGACCGCTTGGCCTCGACCGCCACCCGGAATTGCTCGTCTCCTACTTTGGTCACTACACCAAACTGGTCTACCTGTCGCAAACCAACAACCCGGCCCTGATCGCCCTGGCCAAAACCCACGCCGCCAAACTCGACCTCGAATTCGAGCACCGCCAAACCGGCTACGGCGATCTGCAATCCACTCTGACCAACTGGGCCGAAAAACCCACCTAACTCATCTTTGGTCCTCAAATATCCCGGGGGGAGTCCAAAGGACGGGGGGCTGCCCCCCCTACCCGCTCGCCTCAATCGCCGCGCCCGCAACCAGGCCAATCCGCTCAATCATCGCCCGCAATCCATTCGACCTCTGCGCCGATAAATGCTCATTCAAGCCCAACCGCTCAAACTCAGCCCGCGCATCCACGTCCACAACCTGCGCCACGTCCAACCCGTTATAAAGCGCGCGCAACACAGCAATCAGACCGCGCACAATCATCGCGTCACTTTCCCCGTCAAAGCGAAACACGCCGTCTTCGATACTGGGATGCAGCCAAACCTGCGACGCACAGCCATCCACCTTGGTTGCAGGCACTTTCAAAGCCGCCTCCAAAGGTGCCATCTGTTTGCCCAGATCAATCACATAACGATAACGATCTTCCCACTCGTCCAGAAATTCAAAATCCTCGACAATATCCTCGAAACCAGGGCTGGCCATGATCACTCCTCACAAAATATATCCGGCAAAAGCGGCGTCTTGCCCGCACTACGGCGCGCCCGGCGTCCTGTCCATCCCCGTCCATCCCTGCATCACATCTTTTCAAGTGCGACGCGATGCGATAATCCCTTGGGGATTGAGCGACCCGACCATAACAAACAGGCACCCTACCCATGCGCAAACCACTGATGCTGCTTTTGACGACAAGCCTGTTCCTGACGGCTTGTGGCTGGCGCGAAGCCCGCCTGAACCCGCGCAACTGGTTCGGCAAAGGCCAAACAGTGGCAGTTGAAACGGTCACAGGAACCAACCCCCTGATCCCGCAGAAATCCGCCCTGCGTCGCAAGAAAAAAACCGTGGACACCAGCGTCGCCATCGCCACCATCACTGAGTTGCGTATCGACCAAACCCCCACAGGGGCGATCATCCTGGCCACTGGCATCGCCACCCGTCAAGGCGCGTTCAACGCAGAACTGGTCGCAGATGAACCGGAAGGCGACGATCCGGACGCGACTTCGAATGTCCTGTCTTACACATTCCGGGTAACGTACCCCGGGCCTTTGACGGCTGCCGGAACGGCGCATACCAGAACCATCAGCGTGGCCCAAAGCCTGAGCAATCTGGACCTGCGCAACATCCGCCTGATCCGGGTGCAAGGCGCACAAAATGCCATCGAATCCCGCCGCCGCTGATTCTCTTAGAGAAAATCGCTGATCAAAGCTCGACCACCCGCACCGACTGCCCAATCGCGGCCAGCGCGATCTGGCCGTCGCACAGACGCATAGCATCTTCGCCAAACACTTCCCAACGCCAGCCCGACATCGCCGCCACATCGCGCAGCCCGGCAGCAATCGAATCCAGATCAGCACTGGTGGCAATCAGCTTGGCCGCCACCCCCGCACTTTCGGTTTTGGACTTAAGCAAAACCCGCAGTA
>DAOUQK010000006.1 GCA_030625695.1 Paracoccaceae bacterium
TGGCGGAACAGGCACGCGGGCTTCTTTTTCCACTGCTCGAACCCGAACACCAGCGCATTGCGACCGACATGTTTCGGCAGGCCATTCGTCTGGATCCCGAGTATTTCGGTGGCTATGCGGGTGCTGCGCAGTCTTTGACAACATTGTCGAAACTGATACCGCCGGGGCCGGAAAGGGACGCAACCCTGGCCGAAGCGCTGAGCATGGCGGAAATCGCGACGGCCAAGAACCCAACCCATTCCTGGACACAATCTGCTGCGGCCTGGGCGGCTTTTGGAAACCGGGAATTTGACCGCGCCTTCGAGCTTTCCAGCAGGTCGGCCCTTATTAGCCCGGAAGATGGCTATGTTCTTGATTTTCATGCGATGATTTCCCATCTTACAGGGCATTTCGATGAGGCACGGGTGGCTTCGGATCCGTCGCGCCCACGCGTGTCAGACAAGCAGCGGTTGGCCAACCGGAATTTGTTCGCAGTCGCCAATTTCCATCTTGGTAGATACCAAGAGGCAATTGACTCATTGCGCCGCGCCGCCGAGCTTGGTGATCCGATCAGCGCCCTATCATTAATGTATCAGGCCGCCGCATATCAGGGGCTTGGCAACTCTGACCGGGCCTCTGGGCTTGTACAGGAAATGGCAGCAACCTGGCCCGATTTCCACCCGGAAGCCGCCCTGCCCGGCTTCTACCAATATCAGGAACATGTCGATCAAATTCTTGATCCTTTGCGTGCAGCGGGATGGACGCCAAGCAACTAGGCGGTGATGTCAGACTTATGTGCTACCCTATTTGGATTTGGCCATGGGTTGAACGGTCTCACCAGGGATAAGCTTCTCCAGCCTTACCTCAGCGGATCGGGCATGGCCGACCATTCCTTCGATCCGGCTGATGCGTGAAGTTGCATTCGCAAGATCGCGCATGGCGTTACGGTTTGTCCGTTGCCAGGTAACCGTTTTCGTGAATTTCTGAACGGAAAGACCGCCTGTATACCTTGCGGCCCCGCCAGTAGGCAGAACATGGTTCGGGCCCGAGGCCTTGTCACCAAATGGAACCGTCGTTTCCGGACCCAGAAACAACGAGCCATAGACCGTAAGCCGATCCAGCCACCAGTCCAGATCAACCGCCTGAACATGCAGATGCTCAGGCGCATAGCGATCTGAAACCAGGGCCATCTCCTCGCGGGTGTCGCATATGGTCACTTCACCGCGTTCCGCCCATGAAGTGCGGGCGGCAAGGGCATTCCTTTCGGGCAGAGTTTCAATCAGTCGGGGGGCAACTTCCAGGACCGTTTGCGCCAGTTCGCGGTCAGTTGTCACCAGCCATGCTGGGCTGTCTGCGCCGTGTTCGGCCTGCCCGATCAGATCCCAGGCGACGATCAGGGGGTCGGCGGTACTGTCAGCGATCACCAGCGTGTCGGTGGGTCCGGCCACCATGTCGATACCGACCCGCCCAAATAATTGCCGCTTGGCTTCGGCCACATAGCTGTTGCCGGGTCCGACCAGAATATCAGCCTGAGTGGATCCAAACAGGCCAAAGGCCATTGCGGCAATTCCTTGCACGCCACCAAGATTGAGGATCGTGGTGGCTCCTCCAATATCCATGGCATAGATAATCGCATCCGGGATGCCGCTGCCGGGGCGCGGCGGCGAAGCGGCGGTGATGTGTTCAACCCCAGCGACTTTGGCGGTGGTGATCGTCATTAAAGCACTGGCAATGTGGCTGTATCTCCCACCCGGCACATAACAACCCGCCGACCCGACCGGTATCTGTTTTTGCCCGGCCCAGTGCCCCGGAATCACTTCGACTTCACAGGCCGTCAATGTGGCTTTCTGCAAATAGGCAAACTTTTGGATATTGTTTTGCGCAAAGAGGATATCATCTTTCACACCCTGAGGCACGCGATCTACTGCGGCGGCCCTGTCAGCCGCGGACAGAACGATATCACCTTCCCAACCGTCAAATTGCCGGGAATACCTGCGCGCGGCCTTTTCACCTTCATGCTCGATGTTGGCCAACATGATGGCAACGGTATCCCGCAAATCGGCGTTTTCGGTGGCCGGGCGTGGATCAGCGCGTTTCAGGTAGGTTACTGTCATCGGTCAACCCGTCACCCACCGGTCGTCGTGGTCGAACGCAAAATCATAGCCAAACAGGCCCACCGCGCCGCCAGTGTGCAGAAACACAACCCGTTCATCTTTGAACGCGCCTTTCCGAGCCAGGTCGATCAGCCCTGCTGCACCTTTGGCGGAATAGACCGGATCAAGCAGGATACCGTCCAACTCGGCGAACATCTGAATCGCCTCGATCCCCGCCTTTGTCGGCAGGCCATAGCCGTCTCCGACATAGTCGGTGTTGGCCACCACAGCTTCACGCGACACCACACCCGGGCAGCCCAACATGTCTGCAGTCTTTTGCGCCAGGTCAAACACCATCTGTTCCTGTTTGGGCCGAGGCGCACGGGTGCCGATACCCAAAAGTGGGATGTTTGCATTCATCGCGCATAGCCCGGCAACCAGACCCGCCTGGGTGCCGGACGACCCGGTGGCATGTACAATGCGGTCAACTTTCAGACCACGATCATTGAACTGCCCCAACAGCTCGAACGCGCAATTGACATACCCCAACGCCCCGGTCGGATTTGAGCCACCACCGGGGATGACATAGACTTTATGCCCTTCAGCACGCTTTTGTTCGGCGACCTTTTCCATTTCAGCCACCATATCGTGCCCGCCCGGGTATTTTTGAGTCGCTGCACCATGAAGGTGGTCAAGCAGAACGTTGCCATTGTGGTTGTAGTTGGCGTTGTTGTACCCAGTCCGGTCCTCTAGCAGGATGTGACAGTTGATGCCCATCCTGGCCGCCGCCGCCGCTGTCTGGCGGGCGTGATTGGACTGAGTGGCACCTTGGGTCATAACCATGTCCGCGCCCTGTGCTTCGGCTTCGGCCATCAGGAATTCCAGCTTGCGGGTTTTGTTGCCACCGGTGCTGAGACCGGTGCAATCGTCGCGCTTGATCCAAATATCTGTGCCCAGTTCTTTCGACAGCCTTGGCATCGGCTCCAGCGGGGTTGGAAGATGCGCAAGGTGAACACGAGGGAAGCGGGAAAGGTGCATTAGGGTTATCCTGAGCTTATATCTGCAAACGCGGTAAATAGATCGGTTTGTATTTGTGGGTTCTGTCCCTAACAGCCGCACCTACCGGTATCCGGTCAATTCAAAACGCCCAATTGGTAGTTTTTCGAAACTAACATTCGGTTAACCCCGCATAGAGTCGGGCACACCTATACTCGGCGCCAGCTATTTGTCTTGAGGCTCGCGCTTTGGCAGCAAGTAGAAACTGTCTTTCAGCCATGGTTGGTCAGCGATCAGCTGTCCAATGATGCGTTGCTTCAGCAGACGGCGCAGATTGCTGTGGACGAGGTCGACAACCGGTTGGGCATAAACTTCGGTGGTGAACAGCGATAGCGTGCGCGAAAAATCTTTGCCGGGAAAGCGGTGCAGGGAAATCCGGCCCTGATACCGTCGAGCGCGCACAAAGCTGACCGGCGTGGTAATTGCCCAACCGCTGCCTTCGGCCACCATGCCCAGAATCGATTGATTGCTTTCCATCTCAAACCGGTTGGGAAGGGATATCCGTAACCGGCTAAGTTGCGAGGCAATCAGCCCGCCGATAATTTGATTGCTGGCATAGCGCAGAAACGGCAGATTACCCTTACCTGACAGGAAATCTTCGGGCGGCGTTGTGCAACTGGCAGGTATAGCAAGAACAAATGGGTCGCGCAGCAGCGGATATTCTACCAGCCCGGGAATATCGTGCGTCGGACAGGTCGCCAGCCCAATATCGAGCTCTTGACTCTGCAACAGGCTGAGAATTTCGTGGCTAAGCCGGGTGAAATGCTTGAACGTGCATTTGGGCATGGTTCGGGCCAGTATTTGCGCCAGCTCCGGAGCCACTTCGCCCTCAAAATCCTCAACGATACCAATCCTGAGGTTATGCGCCTCGACAAACCGGCCTGACACCAGCTCACTTTCCCCACGTCGGATCAGACGCAGGGCGTCGTCAATATAACGCAGGAAAACCGTACCGGCCGGGGTCAGCACCATGGGTCTGCGGGCGTGATCCAGAAGCGCGACACCAAGGCAATCTTCAAGGCTGCGCAAATGGTGCGATACGGTGCTGATAGAAAGGCCTATGTCCAAGGCCACCGCCTGAACTGACCCGGATTGCGCAACGAGTTGGAAAGACTCTAACCATTTCAGGCTAAGGTTCTTGTGCTGCATTGGTTGTAATTCCGTCGTTTTTGATCAGGTTGCGGATAACACATATCCCGACTTTTCGAAACTAACCTGAAAAAAATTGCAAAAAGCCGAAAAAGTGATTGGAAGTAAAAGAAATCATGCAAAGTCCGAAAAAAATTATAAGCTGCGAACCAACAACTGGGAGAAAACAATGAAACTTAACATGATCAAAACCATTCTAGGCACGGCTGCTACCAGCCTGGCGCTAATGGCAACGGCCCACACGGCCAGCGCCGAAGATATCACCGTGGCCTATTTCCTGGAATGGCCGATGCCGTTCCAATTCGCCAAGGCGATGGGCACTTACGAAGAGGAAATGGGCGTTTCCATCGCCTGGCGCGCCTTTGATACTGGCACCGCGATGTCAGCGGCGATGGCCTCGGGTGATGTGCAGATTTCGGTCAGCCAAGGCGTGCCGCCGTTTGTGGTCGCCACCTCTGCCGGGCAGGATTTGCAGATTGTCGATGTCGCCGTAAGTTATTCTGACAACGACAATTGTGTGGTCGCCTCGGCGTTGGAAATTGACAAGGACAGCGCGGGCGAACTGGCTGGCAAAAAAGTTGCGGTGCCTCTGGGCACAGCGGCGCATTACGGCTTCCTCAAACAGATGAACCATTTCGGGGTCGATATCACCTCGATGGAAGTGGTCAACATGGCCCCTGCCGAAGGTGCTGCGGCACTTTCGCAAGGTGCGGTTGACATGGCTTGCGGCTGGGGTGGTGGTCTGCGCCGGATGAAAGAAAGCGGTAACATCCTGTTGACCGGAGCCGAAAAGGAAGCGCTTGGTATTCTGGTGTTTGACGTAACGGTCGTTCCATCCGAATTTGCGGCTGAAAGCCCGGACTTGCTGGCTGCATTCCTGAAAGTCACGGCAGATGCCAACGCCATGTGGGCGGATGAAGCCAACCACGCGAAAATGTTGCCGGTGATCGCCAAGGATTCCGGAATGGATGAAACCGCCACGGCAGAAACGATTGCCACTTTCGTGTTCCCCACCGTCGAGGATCAACTTTCGGCCAAATGGCTGGGCGGCGGCGCGCAAAGCTTCATGAAGGGCGTGGCCGAAGTGTTTGTGAAAGCGAACTCGATCGATTCTGCGCTGGACAGCTACAGCTCGACCGTGAATGTCGGCCCTCTGACGGCAGCAAACGACAAGTAAGCCAAAATACACAACATCGATACGGTGGCGCGGGGACAACCTCGCGCCGCTTATTCAGAATTGTTCCAGTCCCGAGGCGATATGTCAAAACTGTCCATTGAAAACGTCTCGATGCGGTTTGATCTGCCCAACGGCTCACATGTGCAGGCGCTTCAGGATATTTCACTGGAACTGCAAACCGGCGAATTAATGAGCGTTCTGGGGCCGTCCGGCTGTGGCAAGACCACGCTTCTTAACATCGTAGCCGGGTTTCTGGCCCCCACTCAGGGGCAGGTGATTCTCAACGACCATATTGTCACTGGACCTGATGCCGAGCGCGGCATGGTGTTTCAACAGGGCGCGTTGTTTGAATGGATGGATGTGCGCGAAAATGTCAGCTTTGGCCCCCGGATGAAGGGGCAAAGGCCTGCACAATACAGCGCGCAGGTGGATCATCTGCTGGACGTGACCGGTTTGGGTGATTTCAAGGACAAATCTATCTATGAACTGTCAGGCGGCATGCAGCAACGGGTGGCACTCGCCCGCTGTCTGGCCAATGACCCGGATGTGATATTGATGGACGAACCTTTGGGCGCGCTGGATGCGCTGACCCGGGAAAAGATGCAAGGTCTGGTGCTGAAGCTGTGGAAAGAAACCGGCAAGACCATCATTCTGATTACTCATTCGGTGGAAGAGGCGGTGTTGCTGGGCGAGAGATTGCTTGTCATGGCGCCACGTCCTGGGCGCATTCACAAAGAATACCGCCTGCCTTTTGCCGAGATGGGCGTGGGCGCTGATCTGCGCGAGGTCAAGAAAGAGCCGGGTTATGGCGAGACCCGCGAAGAGATACTGTCGATGATCTGGGACATGGAAGATGAGATCATGGGACGGACAGAGGACGTATCATGATTATCCTAGTGATATACATAGCGATTTTCGTCGGTGCCTATTTCGCGGTGCGATTTGTGGTCCGCCGGACCACCCGGGCCCGCGATTTTACCAGCCTGAAAACCGTGACTTTTGGCGATGAAAGCACGGTGACGGCAGACCGGGCTGCCTCGGTCATATCGATACTGTCGATCTTTCTGATCTGGGGCGCTTTCACCGGCTCGTCCCTGACTCCGATACACGCGCCGGGTCCGTTCATTGGTGACACATCGTTCACCTATACCATCTCGGATGGCAGCCAATCAGATCAGGCACGCGTTACTGTGCGCGTGTTCAGGGTTGGCGAAGACGTCGCATCGCCCGAGATCGAGACTGGCGAAGGATTTGCGCTGAACGACGCGGCAACTGTGGGGGCTTGGCGTTCAAAACTTATCCGAGTGGACAAGAATGATACGCTTGGCCGCAAGGAAGGCATGCAGATCACCGCCGTTGATGGTCAGCCTATTGCGCCGAAGCAAACTGTCACCGTAACCGACGGCACAGTCACCATGACACCCAAGGGCACGTTGAATTTCACACCTACCAAAGGCTGGCAGATGGAGCCGATTTGGCTCCCTTCACCGGAAGCTGTGGCAATACGCACGGCAAATATCGCCCGCGACGGTTACCAAAACTTTAACCTTTGGCAGCATCTTGGCTGGTCGCTGTTTCGCGTCGTGGTCGGGTTCTTCTTTGGGGCGATGGTAGGCATCCCACTGGGCTATGCGATGGGCCTGTCGAACTGGTTTCGTGGTTGGTTTGATCCGATTGTCGAGTTTATGCGCCCAGTCCCGCCGCTGGCGCTGATCCCGCTGGTGATCATCTGGGCCGGCATCGGCGAGACCGGCAAGATCATTTTGTTGTTCCTTGCCGCCCTCTGGATCATGACAATTTCTGCACGGGCCGGGGTTTCGGGCGTGAATATCACCAAGGTCCACGCTGCTTATTCGCTGGGCGCTTCCAAGTGGCAGTTGATGCGTCACGTCATCGTGCCCAATTCGCTTCCCGAGATATTCACCGGCGCGCGGGTCGCAATGGGGGTCTGCTGGGGCACGGTTGTGGCGGCGGAACTTGTTGCTGCTGAAAAAGGGGCAGGCATGATGATCATGGTTGCCTCGCGCTTTCAGTTGACTGACATTGTGATCATGGGGATCATACTGATCGGTATTGTCGGCTATAGCATCGACATCCTGATGCGTAGAGCCGAACTCTGGCTGGTGCCTTGGAAGGGTAAGCAATAGTGAGGCACTCCCCCAAATGTTGGACAATATCCGGTAAAATTTAAGCTACTTTTTTGCTCCTGCTGATCGGGTTTGGTTGTTTCATTTCTCTGCAAATAGACCACAGCTGGTGGTTTGCCGCCAAGGGCAGAATGTGGGCGCTTGTGATTGTAGAATTTGATCCATTTGCCAACGCCTGCCTTGGCCTCTGAGCCGGTTTTCCAGGCATGGAGATAAACGCACTCGCATTTCAGCGACCGCCAGAGACGTTCCACAAAGATGTTGTCAAGGAATCCGGGCTTACCAACCCAGGCGATCGAGGACGCACTGCGGGTGCTGACAGTCTATGACGTCAGCCGATCCATGCCCACCCTACCGGGCGAGGGACCGGTCAATCATTCGACGGGTTGGTATCACATAGCTGTTGTGGATTTTGGCCTCGCCGATCCAAAAGAAATGGTCTTTGCCTTCGACATGAATATCGCACTGGCCACCAGTTTGAGTATCGTTTCAGTCCCAATTTCAGGAAACCTGCGCAACAAAGCTATAGCCAATGCCGTGAACGGTGTTGATCAACTCTGGGTCTGAGGAAGAAGGCGTGAGTTTCTTACGCAAGCGCATAATGTGCACATCTATGGTGCGGTCCCCGGCAAAGCTTGCCCGTCCGCGAGCGGTATCAAGTAACTGATTACGGGTATAGACAGTGTTGGGATGGGCCACAAAAAGATGCAGTAACTCAAACTCGCTGGTGGTCAAAGCGACCTTTTCACCGGTATCTTTCTTGCTCAGAGAGCGTTCGCCAGAGTTAAGAACCCAATTTCCAAAGCGATAACTGAGTGGTCGGGACTGGTCAGCCCCTGGGACCACCGCATTTGTCCGCCGCAGAATCGACCGGATGCGCGCCAGCAATTCGCGTGGTTCGTATGGCTTGACCATGTAGTCATCGGCACCAAATTCCAGCCCGATAACCCGATCAACCGTTTCGTCAAGCCCCGACAATACCAAGATCGGCAAGTTGGAACTGGCGCGCAAATCGCGGGTGATATCAAGGCCGCTTTTGCCCGGCAGGCCTATATCCAGAATGCACAAATCTACATTCTCGCGCGCCATTACGTCCTGCATTTCTCGTTCGTTCGAGGCACATTCAACCCTGTATTCCTGCTTTTCCAGATACCGTTTCAGGAAAGAGGTGATTTGCGGGTCGTCATCGACAACAAGGATCAGTTCTTTGTCCAGCGTCGTGTTCCTCCGGATCAGATTCGCTCATGCAGGAATATACATCAAACCCGCTCTTTGCATCCCTATTCTCCAAACACCCCCGGTAAAGATGGAAAACCCTGGGATGCCCGGATAGGGTGAGCGGTACAAATGAAAGGCAGATCGTGGCCAAAATCCATACCAGACCTAGCCGACCCCGGCGCCTGCGAACCCTGCCGCTGGCCTTGCTTGGGGCCGGGGTTCTGATGCTGATCCTAGCCCTGATGATGGGTCTGAGTTATGAGACTTCTACCCGGTTCCGGCAAATCGAAGATGGTTGGAAAGATTACTCTCGCGACGCAGACCCGCGGGGCATTTGGATTTCGGATATCCGCGGGTACTTTGGTTATGGCGGTATGATCCACAACTTCAAAAATTATGTGCTGCGTCATGACAAGAAATATGCTCGCACCCTACATATCCAAACCGATCTGTTGCGCGATGCTATCGAAGCCTATCAGAATGCCAACCCAAGCACATTGGAGCAAGAGGCGCTGACCCGTATTCGCGGCGTGGTGGAAGAATACGCGCGCTATATTGACAAGATTTCCGAGGGTATCAGTGATGGGCTGACAGCTACGCAAATTGACGCAAATGTACGGGTGGACGATTCCGATGCGCTGTTGGCTTTGTTGGTACTGGAACAAAACTGGCGCGACCAGCGTCAGCGTGACCTGAACGTCATTGTCGCGGCCCTTTCGGATGGCGACACTCTGGTTCGGTACCTGACCGGGGCAATGGTTTTACTGACGGTTCTACTCGGGTTGACTGCCCTGTTGTTTCTGGTCCTGACGGGCCGGGTTCTGCGCTCTAACGCTGCGCAAATTCGCGCGCTAAAGGCCCGTAAACAGGCCGAAGAGGAAGAGCGGAAGCTTGCTTGGGTGGTGCAGCAAAGCCCGACATCAATCATGATCACCAACACCCGTGGCAAGATCGAATTTGCAAATCTCAAGCTGCAGGAGATTTCCGGCTACAGCGAAGCAGAGCTGGTTGGCCATTCGCCCAGCATCCTGAAATCGGGCCACACGTCCGAAACCACCTATCGTGAAATCTGGAAAGGCCTGCGCGCGGGTAAACCTTGGTATGGCGTGTTCAAAAACCTACATAGGGACGGTAGCCATTACTGGGTATCGACCAGCCTTTTACCGCTGCTGGATGAGACCGGTAACATCACCAATTACATCGGCATCGGCGAAGATATCACCGAAAAGCTCCGAGTGGATGAGCAGATCGCTCAGGTGCAAAAGATGGAGGCCGTGGGCATTCTGGCCGGTTCGGTTGCGCATGATTTCAACAATGTTCTAATGACCATCATCGGCAATGCCGAGCTTATCAGGCTGGATGCAAAGGAGCTTGAGGCGGGCGGAGAAATTTCCGCCTCGCTTGATCAAATCGAGATTGCCTCGCGCCGTGCCCGTGCGCTGATCCAGCAATTGCTAACCTTCGCGCGCCAGCAACCGGGGCAACCACAGCGCCTTGACCTGGGTCAGTCCACCGAAGAAGTGCTGGAGCTGATCCGCGTTTCAACCCCGCCGACTGTACAGATTGATCTGATTCATTCGGGTGGGGTGATGGCGACCGATATAGATCCGACTGCATTTTTCCAGATCGTCATGAACTTGTGCCACAATGCTGTTGAGGCGATTGGCGACCGGGGCGGGACGATTACCCTGAAGTTTGAAAGGATCGGGATGAACGGCAAGGGTGGCCTGGAAACCCTGCCCGAAGGGGCGATTGGGTCGGTTCGCCTGACAATCCATGATGATGGCCCCGGTATTCCGCTTGATCTTCAGGCCAAGGTTTTCGAGCCGTTTTTTTCGACCAAACCGGTGGGCAAGGGCACCGGGTTGGGGTTGGCGATTGTACGCAATTGGGTGGCAGAATGTGAGGGGCAAGTCCGGTTGGAAAGCTCTCGCGCGGCGGGCACTACCTTTACGCTGTTGTTTCCGCAATTCAAGATGCAGGAAGGCAAGGCCGCGATCCCGGATCGTCCGCCACGCGGGCAAGAGCATATTCTGCTGGTCGATGACGAAGAAGCGCTGCTGTATACCATCCGGCGGATGATGGCGCGGCTGGGTTACCGGGTCGAGGCGTTTAGTGATCCGGCACTCGCCTTGCGTGCCTTCAAGGCCAATCCGCAAAGTTTTGACTTGGTGGCGACAGATATGATGATGCCGGAGATGAGTGGCAATGAGTTGATCATCGCAATGCGCGAGGTGCGTAGCGATATTCCGGCCATAGTGATCAGCTCGCATAACACCAAAGGCAATTTTCCACCCGGGTTTGAAAATGTCCGAAAGCTGGGTAAACCGGTCAACCTGGCTGGTCTGGCAACGGCCCTGAGGGAGGTGATTGACGATACAGAGTGATAGAAGAGATGCGCAGAACGCACGCCCTTCACCTGGAAAGCCGTCAGGCAGGATTATCCGGTTTTGGATGGCAAACCGGTCACCTGACCACCCAAAACTTCCCGCACCTGCGCCGCTGTTTCAGCTGCATTGCTCAGGCAATTGGCGACGGACACACCGCTAAGAAAATTCCCGGTCACGTAAAGCCCCGGCACACGCTGGGAAGTTCCGCGCAAATGCACAACCCGCCCGGGATGCCCCAGTTCGTATTGCGGCAAGCCAAGCGCCCAGCGGCGGGTCCGCTGCACCACCGGCGTGCCTTTTATGCCCAACAGATCAGATAATTCATGGTGAGTTTCCGCCACCAGCCGCGCCTCGTCCCACCCGGCCAGTTCCGGGTTGCGCGCGCCCCCTGCATAGGCCGATATCGCCACATATCCCTCTGGCGCGCGCCCCTCATACATGGTCGAAAGAAACTGCGCACCAGAGATGATGCGGCTTGGATCCTTGGTGGCAAGAAAACCCAATCCATCCAGTGGGTGGTCCACCTGTTCACGCCGATAGCCCAGAAAAACCACGTTGACCGGCGGTGCAGAGATGCCCGCCGCCGCGTTTGCTCCCTCAACGTCCAGAGGTTCCAACAGTTCGGCGGCCACATGCGGCTGCACGGCCAGCACAATGGCGCGGGCCTGTAGCATCCCAGTGTTGGTTTTCACCTCAAACCCGCGGGTGGTTTTGCGCAATCCAAGCACCGCCACCCCGGTTTTCACCCGTTTACCCAGCCGTTGCACCAAAACGCGTGGTATTACGCCAATTCCATCACGCCACGAATAAAGATGTCGCCCCGGCTCGCTGCCCTTTCTGGCTTTGAGAATGGCACGAATGATCGACCCGTGCTGGCGCTCCATATCGGCCAGCCTGGCAAAGGCACCGTTGATCGAAAGACACTTTGAGTCCCCCATGAACAGGCCCGCCGCCATTGGTTCGATCACTTTATCGGCAAACTCGCGGCCAAACCGGCGGCTGGTGAACTGGTGGATGCTCTCTTCTTCATCGCCACGTTTGCGCGGGCGCAACGCCTCCATCAGCAATGACACCCGGGCCTTGGGCGACAGGTAATTCGACAGCATAAACCCGGCGGGATGGGCGGAAATGCCGGTCAGTTGCCCCTGATCACGCAGATAGCGGCGTTTGACGTCTGACCCGAGGTCGTGGGCGTTTTCCAACAACCCAAGCGCGCCAATATGCTCGCTCGCACCAGGAACGGACGCATTGAACGTGGTTGGTCCGTGCTCCATCAGAAAACCATCAAACCGCTCGGAAATGGCATTACCGCCGGGTTTGGCCTGGCGCTCCAGCACCAATGGTTCCAGCCCGCGCTGCAACAACCCGTTTGCCGTTGCCAACCCGGATATACCGCCACCAATGACAATCACATCCGCCGTCATTCGCGCCCCCGCAACTTGCGTATAAACGCAGGCGGGCCGGCATCGCCAAAGCGGCGTTTGGCCAGCAGGGTCAGATCAGCCTTGGTAACTTCGGTGCGCCCTTGCTCGCGAACATAATCCTCGGCCCGGCGGCGCACCATACGGCGTACAAACCCGGGCACGCGGGCAATATGTGTCTCGGCATCATCGGCCCATTTCAGCGCCGCAGCAGCGGGCATCATCGGCATGATCACAGCACCACCCTGAGGTTGGTAGGTGCACAAATCATCCTCGCCCATCATGTTGCCGCTGGCCGCCAAGGGACGTGCACGACACCCGCCACACAGCTTTTGAAACTCGCACGCGCCGCAGCGACCCTCAAGTTTGGGCGCGCGCAGTGCGTTCAACACCGGGGCGTTGTTCCAGATATCCTTAAACGATTGATCCTTTAGCGATCCGGCGGAACTTTCCATGTAAGGGCAAGGTGTTACATCCCCAGTCGGGGTCACCCGCGCATAGCGCGTGGCGGCAATACAGCCGCCCGCGTCATAGCCATGCGCCGCCGTAATGGGCCAATCAGGGTCCATTTCAATGGCGATACGTTTAAAATGCGGTGCGCATTTGGCGCGTACCATCAGGCGTTTTTCGGCCCGTGCGGCAAGGGCCACCCGGCGCAGGACCTGATCGTATTTTTCGGCCGAAATGCCGGAATATTTCTCGCCACGCCCGGTGCAGACCATGAAGAACACGTTCAGAACCATCGCCCCTGCATCGCGGGCAAATGCCACCATATCGTCGATCTCGTGGGCGGTTTCCTCGGTCGCAGAGAAATGTATCTGGAACGGCATTTCTGCATCTTTGCAGGCATCAATGCCACCCATCGTACGGACCCAGGCACCTTTAAGTCCGCGAAAATCATCGTGAACCTGCGGGTCCAGTGAATCCACCGATATCCCAACCCCGGCGACCCCGGCCTGTTGCAGCGTTTCGATCCGTTTTGGCGTCAACGACATGCCATTGGTGCCCACCACAACCATCAAGCCCAGCCCGCTGGCGTGTTTCGCCAGTTCGGGCAGGTCCGGGCGCAAGGTCGGCTCTCCCCCCGTCAGGACGACCATCGCTTCGGGGCCTACTTCGGCAATCTCGCCCAGAGCGCGTTTGATTTCGCCAGTGGAAAGTTCGTCCGTGGCACCGTCGCGCAGATCTTTTGCGTCCAGATAACAATGCGCGCAGGCAAGATTACAGCGCTCCGTCAGGTTCAACGCCACAAGATATGGGGCGTCTGCCACTATTCCTTACCGGGTTCGACCGGGCACATGGCCATGCGTGACGCGGCAAATGCTTCGTCTTCAATCTTGCCATCTACCACCGACAGCCCGCGATCTCTCGCAAAATTCTCGATCGCTGATTTGACTTGATCCCGAAATGCCTCGGGCACCCGTTGCAGGCGCGCCAATGACGCCGAACGCCAGGTGATTTTAGCACCGGCAGGTTCCAGCGCCGCCTCGGCCATGAAGGGTTCGATATGGGCGATTTCCACTGTGTCCGTGGCATCGCGACGGGCCGATTTCTCGGCCCTGAGACCAATGTTTTCACGAACAGATTCATCAGCGATCTTTTCCAGCATGGCCCGCGCATCTTTGGCCCATTCCAGCCGTTCAAAGGTTTGCGCCACCGCATCACCACCGCCGCCACCCGGCATCATCTTGGACATCACTTCGGACACAAAACGCGTGGTGATAAATGTATGCCCCTCTTTTTGCGCCTGACGGATCACCCCCGTGCGGGCGATGCCACGGACAAATTCGGGCGCGCGCATAATCATCTCGCTGGCCTCTTCCGACCACATGATGGTTTCTTCCGCGACAACATCCGAAGGTGGGAAATGTTCAGCTATGCCGATCCAGACGTGGCAGGGCACCATGCGCAGCAGGTTCTCGGTGTTGCCGCCGATATCCAGCCCGTCATCGGCATGAACGCCGGTCTTGCCAATTACCAAAAGGCTGGCTTTGTGTTCTTCGATATACTTCTTGATCGCCTGATATGGCTTGCCCGCCACCAAGGCGCAAACAACGTCAACACCGGCATCTTTCGCCACCGTTTCGGCGACATTCAGATGCGCCTGATAAATTTTGGCAATGCCATCATCAATCAGCTCTTCGTGCAGTTGTTCCTGTTCTTTGAAGCGGAACACCTTGCCCGCCTCTTCGTCCAGAACGGTCGATATCTTGTTGAAGGCGACATAGTGATAAAACGGGTCGTAGGCGGCAACTACATGCACAGGGACATCCAGTTTCTTGCCAATATCAATCGCGGTCAGTAACGCACCGAAGGACTTGGGAGAGCCATCCATGCCCACCACGATTGGCCCGTCGCCAATTTCCAGTCGTCGGTCTTTGGCGACAAACACATCCATATTGGCGCGTCGCACCACCCGTTCACAAACCGTACCAATGGTAGATCCTGCAACAGCGCCCAGCCCCAACGCGCCCATGAACAATACGTCATGGTCGCCTTTGTTCATCGCTTCGATCAGACAGCTGTAATTCTTGCCCTCGGGCGACAGGCGGTTAAACGGAACACCTGCCTTTTGCGCAACCTCTTCGGCGGCATTGTGATAACTGTCCGAGATCAGCCCCAACCCCATGCCGATCAAATCCTCATGCACTTCGCGCTGATGCTCCATCTCGCTTTCGCGTTGATAGCGTTCGGGCAACCCGCCCTCCATCTGTTTGAACCGTCTGTCATGTAGCTTGGCGGCATAGGCGTGGATACCGGTGACGTTGCCTGTGGTCAGGCGCACAGCGTGACGCATGGCGTTATTGGCATAATCCGATTGGTCCAGCGCCACCAGAATACGCGCCAAGCCAACGGGTGCTGCGCCTTCATATCCAACGTCAATTGCCAGATTAACAGCCATTTTCTTTACCCATCCATTGCGCAGCGGAACCCAACGAACTCCGCGTAAGTGTTTGTGTAGTCCCACATTCTGTTGCTTGCGACGGTCATGTGGGCGCGTCCATTCCAACTGTTGCCTTTGATATAGGCGCAAGGTTCGCCCGGGATGCTCTGATCCACCTCGGGAGGAGTCGCACAGATTTCCGGCAATACCCCGCCGTTGGCAGCCGTCAGTTCTGCCAGAAGCGCGCGCATCTGCGGCGTCGCCTGGCGATCCAGAATCGCGTTGTCCCGGCAGATGCCAGCCCTTGCAGTGCGGGTGTCTGACACCCATTCCGATACATTGCCTGCCATGCCGCGCACGCCATAAGGGCTTATGTCACCCTCAGAACCTGTGACTGAAACCGGGGTTTCACCCCTTAGATACGCACGGCTCAGGTCCGGGTCATTGCCCCAGGGGTAAAGCTGTCCGTCTTGTCCGCGCGCTGCCTTTTCCCATTCAATTTCGCTTGGCAACCGTTTGCCTGCCCAGGCGCAGAACGCCTGTGCATCGCTGTGCAAAACCCCGGTCACAGGCTGGTCTGGCTGGTTGAACTCGGGCTCATCGGCAAAGGCCGCGGGATCGTGGCCAGTGGCGGTAACAAAGTCGGAATATTCGGCATTTGTCACTTCGAACCGGTCGATTGAGAACGCCGCAACCGTATAAGGCATCGGGCCGTAAAGCCCGGTGTAATAGACATAACCAAGAATGGCCTCGCCTGCGGGAACGGTAACCATATCATCCGTGGTTCGCGGCCAAAGCAGCAAGGCCGCCGCCCCAGTGGCAGCGGCCCCCAGCCCTAACACAAACACGGATAATCCGGTTCTTAAGAAAATAGCCAATACCCCACCAGCAAAAGAACAACGGCGACATTCACCAGCGCGCCTGCCAGAACAAATGCGTCAAACGCGTTGAATTTACGTCGTCCATCCATGGTGATCGCCCCTATTGGTTCTTAATATGAAAGCTCCATGTTCACTTCTCCGCCGGCGTCGACGGTTATTTCACCAACTTCGACCTCGCCCAGAAAACCGTGCCACATGATCACTTCGTAGCTGCCAGCCGGGATATCACCTATTGAAAATGCGCCGCTTTCATCGACCACAGAAAAATAGGGATTCTTGGCGACAAACACGAAGCTGTGCATGAAATCATGCGCGTCGCATTCGACTTTCATGCCGTTGCCCTTGCGCAGTTTCACTTTCTTGGTGACGGTATCGCCCATAGACGGTTGCGAGACATTCATCACCGTGCGACGGGCCTTGCCGATCAACTCATAGGTATGGATGTTGTGTAGGGTCATATCGGAATTGGTCGCGGTCAACTCGCCCTTGTTGGTCATCACACCCAAGACCTGTGAAAATTCACAGCCCTTCTGATCAAGCGTCAGGTTCATCATCGAAGGGTCAAACGCCTTGCCCTCTTCGACCTCATGCAGAAACACCACGGCATTCATCAGTTTGCCGTCGGCGTTGATTTCGACAAATGGCACTTCGCGGGTCCCTTCGCCGCAAATCTCGGGGTCCTTGGAAATGGTATAGCTGCGGGTATCGGCCTCGGCGTCGCCTGCGGCAACGGTTCCTACAAAGCTGCCACCGTTGCTGACGTCAACTTCGTTGTAACCTTTTGCGCCAGCCGTGGAGGCAGTGGCAGCAAGGCCAAGCATTGCCAAGGCAATGGCAGAGTGGGTAAAGGGGTTTTTCATCTCGTTTCCTTTGTTCAAAGTGTGCTCAGGCAACCAACCGGGCATGCCCATCAGGCTGTCTTGTGGTCTGGGTTTGGAAAAGTTCGGCAAGGGCATCTATGGCAACAAGCCACACTTGAATCCGATCTTCATCGTTCAGTAATTTTAGCAACCGGACGGCACCCGCCTGAGGTGCAAATTCGCCCAGCAACCTGCCAATATCGCGCCGGTAAATACCATCGTTACGGGTGGCAAACTCAACCAATTCATCAACCGCCGCATCACCGGAAATCCGCGCCAATGCCCGGGCGGCGGCGATGCCGGCCCCAAGATAGGGATCGTTCAGCGCGTCGTTCAATGCCGGGTCTGCCAGATTGCGCCGCTCCAGCGCCTGAATGGCTTCGACCCGCACCAGAGGATCTTCATGGCGGGCGAGGGTGACAAGCTGTTCGGCGCTGTCGTCGCCCGACAAATAACCGGTCAGGCGGGTGGCCAGCACCCGGATCTCGGAGGTTTCGCTGTTAAGATGTATTTGCAGCGAGTCGCGCAAATCGACCGGTAATTGCCGATTCTGACTGGCATGCTCGGCCAGTGAAAACAGAATTGCCAAAGTCATTTCTTCGTCCGGGTCGTTTTCTAACGCCGTAACAAGCGCCTGCGTTACGTCATCGTAAACCACCTGTCCCAGCAGACGCGCGGAAAATCGCTGCACATCCACATAGGGGGCAACCTCGGTGGCCCATGTCACTTTGCGCTTGGAAAACTTGCGGGTTCGGGCCTTTTCAAGCAGGCGTTGTTGCATTTCATCCAGGACAATTTCTTTCGGTTCGACTGCGGGTTCAACTGGCTTGTTGGCCATGATCGCCTGCAGGGTTGAACCAGGGGCCGCATCTTCCGCCACCAAAGGCAGGCTTTCGTCGATCTCGCGGGCAATTTCGTCAAGCGCGGCCTGGTCGGGCACTGGCGCGGGCTCGGGTTCCGGCTCAACCTGCTCGACCTCGGGCTCCTCGGGGGGCAACACCAACTCTCCCTTCAACGCCGACAGCAGGCCATGGCCTGCGTCATTGGGCCAGTTCGGATCGTCAGAGGCGATATTGGCCAGTGTCGTCAGGCACGCAAGCCGCAATTGCCGGTCTGGATCTCCAACCACTTCCAGAAGCGCGGGAACTGCAACTTCCCCGGCCTTTTCAAGGGTTTCCAATATGCCCAGGCGGAATTCACGCGGCACACTCTGACTACTCAGAACATGAGTAAAGCCTTTGGCAACTTTTGGGCCTTTGAGGGCAAAAAGCGCCAAAGCCCCTTGTCTGGCGGCCTGTGGATCACCCTCGATGGTGGATTTCAGAGCGTCAATCTCATCCTTGCCGGAAAAGCTGTCGGGATAGGTGGCGATGATTTTGAACACTTCGATGCGCACTTCGGGGGCGTCATCTTTGATCAGCCCGCGCAATGCGTCAAGATGCGCGGCCCCGTGGTGGCGTACAGCAGCAGCGCGCACGCTTGCTTCTTTGTCGCCAAACATTTCGACCACGCGGGTATCGTCAGCGCCCAGATGCTCCAGCGCCACAGCACGAATAGTGGGTGAGTCATCTTCCAGCATCTGGCTGCGCAGGGTATCAAGTCCGGCGTTGTTCGAAACCCCGACCGCACGGGCAATGCGACGGTTCAGGCGCGGGTGGCCGTCTTCGTACATGAACCTAAGCGCCTCGGCCCCGGACTTTCCCATGTTTGCCAAGGCGTGAAACGCATGTTCGCTTACGTCCTGACCCAATTCGTCGCCCAAAGCGGCGAGTATGGCGTCAACGCCTTGTTCGTCGCCAAATGCGCCAAGGCCTTTGATGGCGATCAACTGGATATCGTCCCAAGCATCCCAGCCGTCAGTATAAAACGCCTGTTCGTCCCAGGCGACCTGATCCTCGGCCCGTGATTCGGCCAAAGCCCGTAACAGCGGTACAAGCGGGGGGTGGCGCATCGCCACCAAGGCATTGATCGCGGCCTTTTTGACGTCTCCCTCAGGGTCACCGGTCAGGTTTTCCATCAGCTTTTCGGCTGTTGCCTTGTCCTCGATCACGGCCAATGCATCGGCGGCATCCACCCGTACATCCGGGTCTTCGTCCAGCAGCGCCTGCACCAGCGGCGTCGTGACCTCTGGCCCGCCGATAACACCCAATGCTCGTGCTGCCGCGCAGCGATGAACGTCAATGCCTTCGCCCAGAAGGTCGGCTAGTCTTTTGGTTGCCTTGGCTTTCATCTGGTTCCCCCACAAGTTCTGTGCAGGCTAACGTCCCGGTGGCACCGGGCATTGACCTGAATCAAGAGCACGACACCGGCCTTGCGAATTAACCCAAGACCGGCGACAGAAAGTTCATAATAAAAAGGGGCACCCCGCTGGAGTGCCCCTTTTATTGGTTCAGATCACAATGTCGCGCGGTGCAAACGACATAGAGCGGAATGAGTTCTTGTACGGCGATTCACCAATCTTGGTGACCTTCGCAATCCCCATCTTGTAGTTATAGTTGCCGCTGATCCAGTCGACGACCCGACCTGCCAGCGCATTGGCTGGCTGGCTGGCATGAAGGAAGTCCATGTACATGACCCCCGGCTTGACCGCCCGTGTCACCATCGCCACCGCAGTCACGGCCGCTTCGGACATTTCCACGTTACCATTGGCCAGCTGGCCCGTGAACGTATAGTCCGAACCTTCGACACCAAGCGTGGTATCTTTCAGCGATGGCACCCGGTCATTGGATAACAACACCATATCACCACTTTCGATACCACGCGCAGCGGCGTCTTCAGTGTTGATTTCGACCCAGTTGTCCGGCCAACGCTGGACGATGTAAGGCCGACGGGTGTCGTCAAACCCGGATTGCCAGCGTTCGTTGGCCCGGCCAGAAGTGCACCATAATTCATCCCCTTTGGGCTTCATCCATTCCCAATAGTCGGAAAACAGATCCCAAGGCGATTTCTGAATGTTGCACTTGCCGGTCTGCGAATTGAAATGCGTCAGTTTCTTATTGTACATATTCAACCCGGTCGGTCCGTCCGGCATCAGCTTGCGCTGGGTGTCATGCAACCGAAGCGTGCCTTCCAGCGTGCCATCGGGGTGCATGTATACCGGCCCCTGAATACCGTTGGTTCCCATTTCGCGGAACTTCTGGTGCAGGGTCTTGCCCTCGCGATGTGCTGCCACTTTGACCATGTTAAAGTCTTTGCGGCTACCTCGGGTGAACTTGGCCAGTTCCTCGGCAACATCGTTGGAGTTTTCCCAGTCAAAGCCCTCAAAGCCCATCCTTTTGGCCAGTTGGGCAATGATCCACCAATCCGGTTTCGCCTCGCCCGGCGCATCGTAGAACTTTTGATACAGCCGGATACGGCGTTCGCCGTTGGCACGAAGAAAGTCCTCTTCGCCCCAGGTTGCCGCCGGAAAGATGATGTCGGCAAACTGGTTACCAATTGGATCGACCAGATAAATGTCCTGGTTGATCACCACCATGCCACCGCTATCGACCCGCGCCTTGAGCGTTTCGATAATCTTTTCACGGTTGATCGACTGAATCTGATGCGGATTGCCGCGTGTCAGTTCATGGAACCGCTGGGAAAGCTGCTGCGAGCCCAGCATCGACTGAATCCAGGTGGTGCCGATCACATGCGCCATACGGGTATGTCCCGCCATGGTCCAGGTGTCCGTATCCAGCGCCCGACGGCGACGACCCGGCAGCTTCATTGGTGACTTGTTGCGCGGATATCCACCGCCACGCACACCGCCACGCTGGTGTCCGCCACCCCGGCCAATAACCTGCCCCGGACGTCCACCCGCGCCGACAATGATGCCAAGCGCGGAAATCGCCTGGGTGTTGCCGGTGTTGTTGGACCAGTAGAAACCCTTTTCGATCATGATCGAGGTTTTGGGCCGCGAACCATTGTCACGCGGCTTGGCCATCATCTCAGCCGCAAGCTGGATTTTGGCGGCGTCCACGCCGGATACTTCGGCGGCGGCCTCAAGTTTGAACTCGTCCTGCGCCAGAAGCCATTTGGCCCAATCGTCATAGCCATCGGTCTGGAATTTACCCCAGGTCGTACGCCACTGCCACGGTGTATTCCGTGTGCCCTGACCAAAGCCCGAGGACGAACCCCATTTGTCGTTGACCCAGTCCTTGATCCATTCGGCGTCCTGCCAGCCATTCTCGACAATGATCCGCGCAATTGCGTTGACCACCAACAAGTCGGTGCCGGGCGTCACGTCGAGCCACAGACCGCCATTCTGTTCAGCATATGCCACACCGGCAGTTTTACGCGGCACCATAAAGATGGCCTTTTGGCCGTTCTGTATGCCCTTCATGATCCATTGCGTGAACAGGATCGTCTTGGTTTCATACGGGTCCGTACCGCAGATCAGCAGGGTCTCGGCGTTCTTCCAATCCTCATATGACGGGCCAAAGTTGTCAAAGCCCGCATCCCGGAAACCCGGAGTGGATGACACATCGGATGGCGTGTCATGGAAAGTGAAGTTGGCCGTGTTGATCGAACGCAGAGCATACTTACTGATCGCATAGGTGTTCTCCATATACTGATACGAGAACGTCTTGACGCCGTAGGCGTTATGCCCGTGCTTCTTGATCACATATTTGCCGATCTCAGCAGCAATATCGAGCGCAAAGTCCCACGGTACTGGTTGCAGGATGCCATAGATCCGCATCATTGGCGATGTCAGCCGGTCCCGCGTCGGGCGTTCCGGGTTATAACATTTCTGTGCGATACAGCCGCCACGAAGCGAACTGTCACCATCCGTGTTGACAAATTCGGTGTCTTTGTCGGGGATGATCACCACGTGATGCGGTTCGCCTTCATGCAACACGATATTGTGCTGGTTGGGGGCGACCCACGGGCCCAGAGGGGCGACCGGGAAATCCTCGCCAAAGGCGTTGGTTTCAGCGGTGGAACCACCATCCTTGTGGCCCTTGACCGGCCAGCGATAGACTTTGTAACCACAGGCAACAATGCAATAATCACAAGCGGTTGTGATAACATCGGCGTTGGCCGGTGGCAGGGGGACGTTTTCGTCCGGGATATAATACGGAGTTGACATGTTTTTCCTCTCCTAACCTTGAAGGTTGTCTTTGCGGCCGTAAATCAGCCCAAAAATTCCGGTGGCATAGATGTCGTCGCCCTCAAGCTCCAACAGAATCTGCGGCAGGCTTTGATAGGCCTGACCCGAGATCAGAATGCCGTGGCGTGTCAGATCATAGGTCGACAAATGCAGCGGGCAGGCA
Source organism: Paracoccaceae bacterium (assembly GCA_030625695.1). Classification (GTDB taxonomy): domain Bacteria; phylum Pseudomonadota; class Alphaproteobacteria; order Rhodobacterales; family Rhodobacteraceae; genus NVQY01. The sequence goes on from DAOUQK010000006.1 coordinate 22,508, forward strand.
CCCAGAGATTTGGTATCGGCCTTGTAGCTGTCAAACAACGTGCCACCCTGATGGGTACAGGCATAGTTGAAGGCCACCACATCCTGATCCGGCCCAAGACCGCCACCGGCGCGCACGCCCATTTTGACAATCATGTTCTCAGAATATTCGCCTTCGTCCGGATAGTTGAAGTCAAACGGCTCATCCAGTTTCAGATCGGACAGTTTGGCCACGAACTTGCGTGGGTATTCGGTGATCTGCGCGGGCACCTGTTGGGCCTGCGCCGTACCCGCATCAAGGGTGATCATGATGGTTGTGGTAACGCCTGCACTGATCAGGAATTTACGGCGTGATACCAGGCACTTGTGCCCAACAGCCTTGGCCGCCTCCTTGCGGGTCATGCCGCTTTCAAGTTTCACATCTTGTGACATTGTATTTCCTTTCCAATCGCTCACTCAGAAGCCAGGGCTTCGTAGGGTGGCAAGACAGGGGGTTCGACTTCCAGCTCATCACCGGAAAAGGCTTCGAGGAAGGCAACCAATTGTTCGACTTCTTCCTCGTTCAGGCCCAGAGGCTTGAGCAGAGGCGATTTGGTCGAAGACATGGTGCCGTCAGTGAAATCGTTCTCACCGCCGCCGGCGTTATAGAACTCAACCACTTCTTCAAAGTCCCAGAACGAACCGTTATGCATGTAGGGTGCCGTATAAGCGGTGTAACGCAACGGAGGCGTGCGGAACTTACCCAGGTGGTCCTTTTCCTTGGAACGGAAATAGAGGCCGGGATCGTCTTTCAACTTCCGGTACATTTCCTGCGTCACGCCCTTGGCAAATATCTCATACCGGAATGTAACCTGCGCCAACCCATCGGTTTCCCAACGCTCTGCCGGGGGCACGCCGAGATTATAGTAATTCTCGTCCGTGGCCTGCGCGCCGTTGTGACACTGGATACAGCCAGCCTTGCCGTTGAACAGCGCCATTCCGGCGATCTGTTCCTCGCTCAGCGCGCTTTCGTCGCCGGCCAGATACAGATCAATCGGGGTGTCATTGACGATTAACGTGCGTTCAAACGCGGCAATCGCGTGCCAGGCGTCACCGATCAACGGCCATTCAGTGCCGAACACGTCGTTGAAACGGGTCACATATTCCGGGATGAACGCCAGACGGGTTTCCATCACGTCGTTTTCACCGTTACCGGCAACCGCGCCTTTGGCAGCGCTTGGTGCCTGCTTTTCAAGCGAGGCCGCGGACCCGGCCCAGAACAACTGACCCAAATAGGCCGAGTTGATCACCGACTGGCTGTTACGCCAATGCACGGTACCGGGATAGCCACGAGACAGGCTGTCACCGAAACCCCAACCCTGATCGGGTTCGTGGCAGGTGACACAAGCGGTCGAGGCGTCGCCGCCAAGACGCGGATCCCAGAACAGGATCTTGCCCAGTTCAACCTTGGCATCTGACTGCTGGTTATCCAGCGGAATGGGTGGGTCGCCCAAAGGGGCCAATGGCGGATAACTTTGCGCATTGGCCATGGCAGCACTGGTCGCAATCGCGGCAACTCCGGCCATCAGGAGGAATTTACTTTTCATGGTTTTCATCTTTCCTCTCCCGTCCTAGTTCGACACATCGCGCCAGTTTTCGATGGCGGGATAGTTGGTTGAAATTGGATCGGGCCAGACATGTTCAGGACCGGTCAGCGGATCGCCCGAAAGCGATTCGAGGAAGGCCACAATGTCTTTTTGTTCGGCAAACGTCAGGCCAAGCGGCTTGATGCGTTCGTCTTTGTTGGCGTCTTCGCCGCCGCCCGCGTTGTAAAACGCCACCACTTCGAACAACGTGTCGAAGGTGCCGTTATGCATGTACGGCGCGGTATAGGTCAGTTCGCGCAATGTGGGCGTGTTGAACTTGCCCACGTCAGACCCGTCCGCCGGATGGCGAATGATCTGCGCCCCCACGTCGCGGCGGATATTCATATAGTTCTCGATGCCCATGAATTGCGCAAAGGCCGCATAGGTCATGTGGCGCATCGGGTCGGACCAGATATCAGGGTTCTCGGCCACGCCAATGTTATAGGCTTGGTCATTCGTCAGGCGCGGGCCATCGTGGCAGGATATACAGCCTGCCTTGCCCTCAAACAGGGCCTGTCCACGGGTTGCACCTTCGGACATGGTGCCAGAGTCAAACGGAGCGCCGCGTGACGTCAGCGTGTTGAGGTATTCCGGGATCGCCTTGCGGATCGAGCCGTTCGATGGTTCGCCATAACCGGCGGCCGCGAACATTTCGACGTAAAGCGGGTCCTGCTTGACGCGTTCCTGCATCAACCGCATATCCATGTTCATCATGTAATCTTCGGTGATGCTCTCGCGGGTCACATCGTTCAGGTTGGTGCCTATGCGCCCGTCGTGAAACCAATTGGCCGCCAGTGCGGTATTGATCAGGGTCGGCGTATTACGGAACCCTTTGGAGCCAGGGTATGCCTTGGACAACGCCAGACCATCGGAATAGCCATTTTCCGGCTGGTGGCAGCTGGAGCATGAAATTGCGGCATCCCCCGACAACCTTCTGTCAAAGAACAGACGTTGGCCCAGAAGGGCCTTGGCCTCGTTTATGTCTGGGGCAACAATCGGCCCCAGAGGATCAGCAAAGGCAGCCCCTGCCAACAGGGTCGCGCCCATAAGCGTTGCCCCCATTGTCAGCGCAAGACTGCGTTTGGATCGAGATATCGTCATTGATTTCCCTTTCTTGCTAAGTTGAATCCGGCCCGGGAATCACGAAACGGATAAGTGTCCTGCGCTAAATTCACTCCAGAGGCGGGCCGCTTCATTGACGGGCGTCAAGATTCTGAGATTTAACAAAATTTAACATCTCATGGCGGGGCACCGCGGGCGTCGAGGCAGACTCAGAAACGCCGACGCGCGCGCCATGCAATCAGCAGGAACGCCAACCCGGCCAAAGTAGCCCCCAAAATGGCCATTCCCATGGTTTTGGTCGGGTTATCCACCGGCTCCAGCAGAATCCAATACCAAGCGGTAAAGCTTTGGCGCAGCCCTTCCTCTCCGTTCAGGCCATCCCAGTTGGCAAAGGCAATGGGGGTATAAACCCCTTTGTTGAATTGTAGATCCCCCGGCGATTCAGTTTCCAATGCGCGGGTGAATACCACCTGCCAGCGGCCATCTTTCCATGCGCCAGTGGCACTTAGAGCGGCACTATCGGTGCGGGGTTTTGGTGGTTTGTCCTGGCCTTTGGCATCACGAATTTCGACAGTGGCAGGCTGTTCAGGCTCTTGAGACGGGGCTTGCCAATACCACATGTTCACCGGATTACGCTTATCCCCCTGCCGGAAATAAGGTTTTTCGGCAGTACCGGTAAGGGCCGCGGGTATCTGAATCGCAATCGCATCGCGTGTGGCCGTCACATCATCCAGTGCGTATTGCGCTTCCAACTCGGAACCCGGCACCGAATACGTGCGGTCATCCACATCAACCCGCAGGGCGATGTCATCAGCATTATATAGCGCGCGCACCGTCACCATGTCATTCAGCGAAAAGAACAGACGCGGTTCCTTGATGATATTAGGGCTAAGCCGAAACGTCATCGCCGGAGCGTTGTCCCATGCCGGATCGTCAGCATCGCCCGGCAGATCGCCATCAACCCGCACGGCGCGGATCACGCTGTCACCTTTGCTAAGCGGCGTGGCCGTATCACGCAAGCTCATGACATAAATCGCCGCCGCCCAGCGGTCTTCGATGCTCATATTGGTGGAATGTTCGGGCATCGGCGTGCTGGGAATACCGGCAGACAGACGTTGAAATACGTCTTCGGCATCAACTGTCCAACGCCATGTCTCGGGCCGGGTCAGATTGCGCGGCCAGATGCGGTTTTCCCAATCATCTTTCAGGCGCTTGCCCGAGGTGATGTTACCCCGCCCCGCCTCTCCGTGGCACTGAACGCATGCCTTTTCGAACTGCACCCGGCCATTGGCCAGCACTTGCGGCGTTACTTCGGGCGGTGTGCCCAGTTCAATTGGGGTCAGCTCCAAGTCTTCTTCGGTCTCTTCCTCCCAATAGCCGAACACCTTGATCTTATAGATCAGGGCGTCAATCTCGGAGTCGCTCAGAATGGTTTTCCAGCCGGGCATCGCCGTTCCCGGCAACCCTTCGCGAATGGTCTCGCGCAGGTCGACATCGGTGGGAAATTCACTGTCGGCATCAGTGGTTTTATACTTGAACAGACCCAAAGTGAAGTCACGCGGGGCCGGATACATCCGCTCGGCCGCAATCCCCAGCCCATCGCCGTCATCGCCGTGGCACTGCGAACAGCGCTTGGTATAGATCGCATCCACCGCCTCTTCGTCCAGTTCACCACCCGGCGCGGGTTCTTCCGTTTCGGGCTCACCTGATTTCGCTTCCAGCTCCCAGGAACGTGGTTCAAACCCGGTATAGTCGTACAGGAACGAGATGATTTTCCAGACCTCATCCTCGTTCAGCATATCCTCCCAAACCGGCATGGCGGATACCCAAGGCGTGCCTTCCACTGGCAGGCCGGGGCCGCCTTTGGTGATACGCCAGAACAGGAACGCCTCTTGCAATTGCGCGATGGTGCCCACGTCCTGAAAGTTGATCGGGCGGGGGGTAAAGGCCCCGGCCAAATGGCCTGCCCCGTCCAGCAGGTCGCCGTGGCAATACATGCAGTTTTCATAGTACAGACCAGCGCCTTCGGCGACGATTTCCTGGTATTCGTCCGAAGTTTCGTCAAATTCGGTACGATACGGGTTTTCCAATGTCAGCAGATTATAGGTATTGCCATAGGCCTTGAGGCTGGACGGCGGGGCCGGATGCACGGTGCGCAATTCAACCGGCGAGACGATGGAAGGTTTGACCGCCTCATAGGTCAGCCAGCCGGTGCCGGCCACCACAGCGGTAAAGGCGGCAAAACGCAGGGCTTTGAGGTGAGGAGAGCCGAACAACGCCAGCAGGGGCGTTACGAACCGCGTGGCGGTTGCATTGTCAAACGTCACCACCAACAACACGCCGACGGTGCAAATGACCATGTACTGGATCAGCAAGGAGGCCGGTAGCGGCGGGTTCAGGACATGTGCAAATACCGTATAAAGGCCACCAAGAACCAGAAGGGCCAGGGTCAGGGGATGTTTCAGGAAGCCCATAATTCTTACCCTATTCCGGTAGTTTCATCAGATAATCGAGCAGCAGGGTCATTTCACCCTCGCTCATGTCATCGCCAAAGTAATCGGGCATCATATCGGCCTCGTAGCCTTCGGTTATCTCGGCATTCGGGTCGATGATCGACGCTTTCAGCGCCTCGCGATCCATGCGCGCGCTAATGCCGTTCAGCTTTGGCCCGAGGTCCGCTTCGCTCCCTTCAAGGTCATGACACCCGGCACAGCCATATTCGTCGATCACTCCGGCGGCATCGGTGATTGGCCCGTCGTCTTCCGGCTCTTCCGAAAGCACTGGTTCGGGCAAGTTCAGCAGATGGTCAATAATCAGCAGCAATTCGCTTGCGTGCATGTCTTCGCCCAATGTGTCAGGCATCAGTCCTTCGTCATAGCCTTCGGCAATCTGGGAATTGGGATCAAGGATTGCGCCCATCAGTGCAGTTCGGTCCATCCGGGCGCTGATGCCGCCCAAAGGCGGGCCCAGATCGGCACCAGAGCCGTTCAGATCGTGACAGGCCGAGCATGAGAATTTGTCGAGTGCTGCGATGATATCGGTTTCCGGGGCTTCGACCATGCCTTCGCCGCCGACAGGGGCCTCATCAACTGGCGTGTCTTCGGCAGTTGGCAGCGGCACCGTTGGCTCCATCCCGGCACGGTCCTGAAGAAAGGCGATAACGGCGTTCATCTCGACCGTGTTCAGTTCAATCGGCGCGGCGTCGACCACCGGCATCGGGCTTACCGTGTCGTTGGTGCCCTTTTTACCAAAGCCCGCAACGACATAGGCCGACGGTTCCAACATGGATATTCGAATGTAATCTTCAACCGCTGCGGGCCCTTCGCCTCCAACTGCCTCCAGACGGTCGGCAAACGTCACGGCCAAGTCCATCTCAAGTGTGTCAGGCGCGCGCCCCATACCGTTGTGGCATAAGGTACAAGTGCCCTTGCCCGAAAACAGGTCTTCGCCAAGGGAGATCATGCCCGCCATGTCCAGCCCATCAGTGGAAACCTCGATAGGTTCGGACAGGTCCGGTTCGACCTGCGGCAGGGTATGGGCGAAAATCGCGTAGAAGCAGAGAAGGGCCAGGCTAAACCCTATGACACGCAGGAATGTCATGATTCTGCCCCGGCCTGTTTGGTCTGCCCAAGACGCGACAGCCAAAACACGAACACCATTACGGCCATGAATGCCAGGGTAATGCCGGTGATGGTATTGCCCGCATCACCCAGCGTCGGGATGTAATTTTCAGGCGAATTATCCTTCATCACCGTGTAGATGTGCCAATTAGTGCGCAAGGAAGAACGGATATACCCCATCAGCCCCATCAGCCAGGTGAACGCCACCGGCAGCACAAACAAAGCATACTGAGAGCGCTCGGTCATCCGGCCCCAATGCACCTTTTCCGACTTGGCCCCGCGCAGCATGAACACGTCAATGATCACCGAACCGATGATGATGCTAAGCGTGGTAACAACCTGCGGCACCGACGCGCCGACCTTATAGACGGTCGGCGTGATATAGCCGTAAACCCCGGCGCCGACGATATTG
>DAOUQK010000013.1 GCA_030625695.1 Paracoccaceae bacterium
CCGAATTTGAATCCGCCTATCCCGGCAGCCCACTTGCCGCCGAAGCCAACCTGAGCCGCGGCAAGGCGCTGGACGGCATGGGCGACACCCGAGAGGCGGCGCGTGCCTATCTGGCCAGCTTTACTTCGGATACGACCGGCCCGGTGGCACCGGATTCCCTTTTTGAACTGGGGGCGGCCCTTGGGCGGCTTGGGCAGACGGATCAGGCTTGTGTGACGTTGGGTGAGGTCGGCGTTCGCTTTCCGGGGGGGCAGGCGGCTAGTAACGCGCGACAGGAAATGACGCTTTTGGGATGCTCTTGAATTCAGATATCCCTGATATTGTGGCGCAGGTCCGCGCACAGTTTCACGCGGCCCTCCCGGCAAAGCTTGGCATTGCCGTGTCGGGCGGCGGCGATTCCACCGCGTTAATGCACATTCTTGCGAATTGTTTTGAGCCGGGCCAGGTCGAATTATCTGTCGCAACCGTTGATCACGGATTGCGCGCCGGGTCCGCTGATGAGGCTCGCGACGTTGCGGCACAGGCGGGTTCCCTGGGAATTGCCCACCAGACCTTGAGATGGGAAGGCTGGGACGGCACCGGAAATCTTCAGGATCAGGCGCGTCGGGCGCGCTATCGGTTGTTGTCGGAATGGGCCAAATCGGAGTCGATTGCGGTGATTGCCTTGGGGCATACGGCGGACGATCAGGCCGAAACCGTGATTATGCGACTGATTCGCGCGGCGGGTGTGACGGGTCTTTCGGGCATGCCGGTGCGGCGTACACTGCATGGGGTTACAATATTTCGGCCATTGCTGGGCACAACCCGCGATGATTTGCGCGATTTTCTGCGCCTGAACAAAATTTCCTGGGTCGACGACCCCTCAAATGATGACGAACGTTTTGACCGGATCAAAGTGCGCCGCGCCCTTGAAGTGCTGGCACCTTTGGGTCTGACGTCGCAGGCATTGTCGCAAGTTGCGCAGAATATGACCCAAGCCCGTGAAGCGTTGGATTGGTACAGTTTTCTGGCGGCCCGCGATCTGGTGACCATTGTTGGCGGCGATGTGGTTTTGTGCCTGCGCAAGTTCCGCACATTGCCCGACGAAGTGGCCCGGCGTCTGTTCATGCAGGCCCTGATGTGGATCAGCGGATCCGAATATCCACCCCGCCGCACGCCCCTGGTCGATGCGGTGAACAAGGTGCGCCTGGGCGAGCCAACCACCTTAAGCGGTTGTCGTGTGGTGCGACAGGCCCACAGCATCTGGATTTGTCGCGAGTATAATGCAGTCCGGCGCAAACATGTGGCCTGCGGTGAGGTTTGGGATGGCCGGTGGCAACTTTCCGGCGGCGATGGCGCGGGCTGTGAAGTGCGACCCTTGGGCCAGCGGGGCCTGAGGATGGCCCCGGGCTGGCGCGATACTGGCCGTCCAAACGCTGCCTTGACGGCGTCGCCGTCGGTCTGGCGTGGCGACGATCTGGTGGCTGCTCCCTTGGCTGGATTGGCCAATGGATGGACCGCAGAACTGGTCGGCGGAGGAGAAGAATTCTATGCGTCGCTTTTATCGCATTGAACATAGCGAAATCATCTCTATTTTAGAAGTCTGGCAGGCTGGTCCCCCACAGCCGCACATCTAGGAGAATTTTTTTTGGGCAACGCACGTAATATCGCCTTTTGGGTTGTTTTGTTTTTGTTGATCATGGCGCTGTTCAAAATGTTCAGCGGTCCGGGCAACACCATGCAAAGCCGTGAACTCAGCTATTCGGATTTTGTCAATTCGGTCAGAGGTGGCGAAGTTTCCCAGGCTACCCTGGACGGAGAACAGATACGCTTTCGCGGTTCGGACGGGCAGGATTATGTCACGATCAAACCGGAAGATGCTGAAATCACAACACTTTTGATCGACAATGACGTGCCCGTACGGGTTGAAAAACAGGAACAATCAGTGTTCCAGTCATTCCTGATCACCCTGTTGCCATTCCTTCTGCTGATTGGTGTCTGGATCTATTTCATGAACCGTATGCAGGGCGGGGGCAAAGGCGGGGCCATGGGTTTTGGCAAGTCCAAGGCCAAGATGCTGACCGAGAAACAGGGCCGCGTCACGTTTGACGACGTGGCTGGCATCGACGAAGCCAAAGAAGAGCTGGAAGAGATCGTTGAATTCCTGCGTAATCCGCAGAAATTCAGCCGTTTGGGCGGAAAAATTCCTAAGGGCGCTTTGCTGGTTGGCCCTCCAGGCACTGGTAAGACGCTTCTGGCCCGCGCCATTGCGGGCGAAGCTGGCGTGCCGTTCTTCTCGATCTCGGGATCGGACTTTGTTGAAATGTTTGTCGGCGTGGGTGCGTCCCGTGTGCGCGACATGTTCGAACAGGCCAAGAAAAATGCGCCCTGTATCGTGTTTATCGACGAGATTGACGCCGTGGGCCGCCATCGTGGCGCCGGTTATGGCGGTGGCAATGATGAACGCGAACAGACGCTGAACCAGCTTCTGGTGGAAATGGATGGATTTGAAACCAACGAAGGGGTGATCATTCTGGCCGCCACCAACCGCAAGGACGTGCTGGACCCGGCGCTGCTGCGCCCCGGTCGGTTTGACCGCGAAGTGCAGGTGGCCAACCCTGACATCAAAGGTCGCGAGAAAATTCTCGGCGTGCATGCCCGCAAGACGCCGTTGGGTCCGGATGTGGATCTGCGTATCATCGCCCGTGGCACACCGGGGTTCTCGGGCGCTGATCTGGCCAATCTGGTGAACGAGGCCGCGTTGATGGCGGCGCGGTTCGGACGACGTTTTGTCACGATGATTGACTATGAACAGGCCAAGGACAAAGTGATGATGGGCCCCGAGCGGCGCTCAATGGTTCTGACCCAGGAACAGAAAGAACACACCGCCTATCACGAAGCCGGCCACGCGGTTGTTGGCATGGCGCTCGATAAATGTGATCCGGTCTATAAGGCGACGATCATTCCACGCGGCGGCGCGTTGGGCATGGTGGTATCCTTGCCCGAAGTTGACCGGTTGTCGATGCACCGTGACCAATGCGAACAACGCCTGGCCATGACTATGGCTGGCAAGGCGGCGGAAGTCCTGAAATGGGGCGAAGATACCGTGTCCAATGGTCCGGCGGGGGATATCCAACAGGCCAGTGGGCTGGCCCGGGCCATGGTGATGCAATGGGGTATGTCGACCAAAGTCGGCAATATCGACTATCGCGAGGCCGCCGCAGGTTATAGCCCCAACGGCGGTGCAGGCGGGTTTTCCATATCGGCTTCGACCAAAGAATTGATCGAAACCGAAGTGAAGCGGTTTGTTGACGAAGGCTATGAGACGGCTCTCAAAATCCTTGGTAAAAAGGAAAAGGAATTTGAGCGGTTGGCACAAGGTCTGTTGGAATATGAAACCCTGACCGGAGAAGAGATCGAGCGCGTCATGCGCGGCGAGCCGCCACATGTGGACGACGACGAGGACGACACGCCTGACGAAGGTAACGCGCCCAGCGTCACATCGATTCCCAAAACCAAGCCGAAAAAACCGCCATCGGATGGTGGAATGGAGCCGGAACCCGCGGGGTGATCGCGCGCGACGCGGATTCTTCTGCAAAAGCCCTGTTCGACGCTAAGCCGGAGGGCCGAAAATGCCGACGCTGGTAGCGTCCGGTTTCCAGGGCAAAGTCGTCTGGCTGGGGCACCTCCCGGCGGGCGATTCATTGCGCGCCGGTGCGGTTGATCAGCTTGACCTGGGATATGAAGGCGTCACCGGTGGGCGGCACGAAGGCGTCAACCGGGGGGCATGTGTTCGGGTGAAAAACCTGTACCCGGCGGGCACCCAAATCCGCAACGTTCGGCAATTGAGCATCCTTTCGGCCGAGGAACTGGACGCAATTGCAAAAGGTATGGGGTTGGAGCAGCTCGATCCTGAACTTCTGGGCATTTCAATAGTGCTGCGTGGCATTCCCGATTTCACCCACATTCCGCCTTCGGCGCGCCTGCAAGGTCCGTCCGGCGTAACAGTGACCGTCGACATGGAGAATCTCCCCTGCGTTCTTCCGGGTCGTGAAATTGAGAGTGAAAACCCCGGATATGGGGCCGCCTTCAAACCCGCCGCTGCAAACCGACGTGGCGTAACGGCCTGGGTCGAACGCCCTGGTAAGGTGTCGATTGGCGACCAGCTAACGCTGTTTATTCCCGATCAGCCCGCCTGGCAGCCCTGACCCTGTTTCCGATCCGAAACCATGCACGACATATTCGCCGCTTCAAGGGTTGAAAATGTCGCAATCCTGCCTTTCAGAATCCTGCCCGGCGGATAAGGCTGATAATGGGCTGGCCGGGTGCGGTATCAGGGAATTTAGCAGGATGGACTCATGAGCTTTAAAAGCGATATCGAAATTGCCCGCGCGGCAAACAAGCTGCACATACAAGAGATTGGGGCCAAGCTGGGCATCCCGTCTGACCATTTGCTGCCCTATGGCCATGACAAGGCCAAGGTCAGTCAGGAATTCATCAATTCGCAGAAAGGTGAAAAGGACGGCAAGCTGATCCTGGTCACCGCGATCAACCCGACACCTGCGGGCGAAGGCAAGACCACAACCACTGTTGGTCTTGGCGACGGTCTGAACCGGATCGGCAAAAAGGCTGCGATTTGTATTCGCGAAGCCTCGCTTGGGCCGTGTTTCGGTATGAAAGGCGGGGCTGCCGGCGGCGGCATGGCGCAAGTGGTGCCAATGGAAGAAATGAACCTGCATTTCACTGGTGATTTTCACGCTATCACCTCGGCCCATAACCTTTTGACGGCGATGATTGATAACCACATCTATTGGGGTAATGAACTTGAGATAGATGAGCGCCGGATCACCTGGCGTCGGGTGATGGACATGAATGACCGGGCGCTGCGCGACACGGTGATTTCACTGGGCGGTGTGGCCAACGGCTTTGCGCGCCAGACCGGATTTGACATAACAGTGGCGTCCGAAGTCATGGCGATCCTGTGCCTCGCCAATGATCTGACTGATCTGCAAAAGCGTCTGGGCGATATCATCGTCGCCTATACCCGCGATCGTAAAGCGATTTATGCCCGTGATATTCAAGCCGACGGGGCGATGACGGTCTTGCTCAAGGATGCGATGCAACCCAATCTGGTGCAAACGCTTGAGAATAACCCGGCGTTTGTGCACGGCGGCCCGTTCGCCAATATTGCCCATGGGTGCAACTCGGTTACATCTACCAAACTGGCGCTGAAACTGGCTGATTACGTGGTGACTGAGGCCGGCTTCGGAGCCGATCTTGGGGCCGAAAAGTTCATGAACATCAAATGCCGCAAAGCGGGCATAGCGCCAGCCGTCGTGGTTCTGGTGGCCACAGTGCGGGCGATGAAGATGAACGGTGGCGTGGCCAAGGCCGACCTTGGGTCGGAAAACGTGGCGGCGGTGGCCGAAGGCTGCCCTAACCTGGCGCGCCACATTGGTAACCTCAAATCGTTCGGTGTGCCGGTTGTTGTGGCAATCAACCACTTTGTCACCGACACCGACGCCGAAGTTTCAGTGATCCGCGACAGCGCTGCCGCCGAAGGTGCCGAAGCGATCCTGTGCCGTCATTGGGAGTTGGGCAGCGAAGGTACGGTTAATCTGGCGACCCGCGTGGCCGAATTGGCCGACGCGGATGTGGCGATGTTTGCGCCATTGTATCGCGACGATATCAGCCTGTTCGAAAAGATCGAAACCATTGCCAAGCGGATTTACCACGCCGATGACGTCATCGCCGACAACAAAATCCGCGACCAGCTGCGGCTGTGGGAGGACGCGGGTTTTGGCCATCTGCCGGTCTGTATGGCAAAAACCCAATATTCCTTCTCGACCGACCCGACATTGCGCGGCGCGCCCACTGGCCATTCGGTGCCGGTGCGCGAAGTGCGCCTGTCGGCGGGGGCCGGGTTCATCGTGGTGATCTGCGGAGAGATCATGACTATGCCGGGCCTGCCCCGAACCCCCGCCGCCATGTCGATTGGCATGAACGACGCAGGCGAGGTCGAAGGGCTGTTTTAACGGGCGACGGGGTGAAACCCCGCCCTACCCATTATCTGTAGGGTGGGGTTTTACCCCACCGTCACCTCAGGAGAAAACATGACCGCAACAATCATCGACGGCAAAGCCTTTGCCGCAACCGTCCGGGCCAAAGTGGCTGCCCATGTCACCACCATCAAAGACACGCATGGGATTACACCGGGCCTCGCTGTGGTTCTGGTCGGTGAAGACCCGGCCAGTCAGGTCTATGTGCGCTCCAAAGGCAAGATGACGCTCGAAGTGGGGATGAATTCCTATGAACACAAGCTTGACGTCGATACACCCGAGGCCGACCTTCTGACCCTGATCGACCGTCTGAACAGTGATGAAAAAGTCCACGGCATTCTGGTGCAACTGCCCCTGCCGGGCCACATCAACGAAGATCTGGTTATCAATTCCATTGATCCGGCCAAAGATGTGGACGGGTTCCACATCTCGAATGTCGGCCTTCTGGGCACCGGACAGAAAAGTATGGTGCCGTGCACGCCTTTGGGCAGCCTGATGATGCTGCGTGACCACCATGGCTCGCTCAGCGGGTTAGACGCTGTGGTGATTGGCCGCTCTAACATTGTCGGCAAACCCATGGCCCAACTGCTGCTTGGCGACAGTTGTACCGTCACCATCGCCCATTCCAGAACCCGCGATCTTGCCGATGTGGTGCGCCGTGCTGACATTGTTGTCGCCGCCGTAGGTCGGCCCGAAATGGTGCCCGGGGATTGGATCAAACCGGGTGCCACGGTGGTTGACGTTGGTATCAACCGCATTGACGCCCCGGAAAAAGGTGAGGGTAAAACCCGCCTTGTCGGCGACGTGGATTTCACCAGTGCGTCCCAGGTTGCCGGTGCCATCACCCCGGTTCCCGGTGGTGTCGGCCCGATGACCATCGCCTGCCTTTTGGCCAACACGCTGACTGCTTGTTGCCGTGCCAAATCCCTGCCGGAACCCGAAGGGTTGACCGCCTGATGTAAGCTGCGAGAAAAGCCCTCTTTCAGGGCTTGCCGAGCAGCCCCTAAGCCGGTGCCATTGGTATCATCGTCCCTTGAAGGACCGCGATCAAAACCTCGCGGCCTTCATCAATTGCGTACACGTCTGCGGCCACCACAACCAACCGTCTACCAGCCTTAAGAACCCGCCCGGTGGCGCGTAACCGATCGCCTTTGCCCGGGGCCAAAAGGTTGATCTTGATCTCTGCCGTCAGCACCTCATACCCTTCGGGCATCACCGATAATGCCGAATACCCTGCCGCACTGTCGCCAAGTGCAAAGGTCAACGCGGCGTGGGCAAATCCGTGTTGCTGCCGGGTGCCTTCAAGAATTGGTGCTGAAATTACCACCTGCCCGGCGGCAACACTATCCAACTGTGCCCCCAAGGTTCGCATCAGGCTCTGCTTGTCAAAACTCTCAGTTATTCGTCTTTCCACGACATCCCCCTATCTTGGCATCGGTACTGCGTTTGGTTTGCGCCCGGTCAGAATGGCAATCGCATCTTTGCGCATCAAATGGATCAGAACTTCGTCATGACTGCGCAATCCGCCGGTATACGTGCCATATGAAGGTAATATCACCCGGTAACTATCTGCCAGAAAGGCCGGCCTGGAAATGGTCCGCCCCTTGGTTTTCACGCTTGCCTTGGGGTGATAATGCCCCGAAACCTCACCACTTGCCCCTTTGCGGGCAATATGGCGAAAACTAAGCGGGGCAAGCGGCAATTCCGCCAGATGCGTACCGCTTATCTCGGCTGGCCCGGGATCGTGATTGCCTTCAATCCAAACCCAGCGCCGCCCGGCCTGCAATCTGGAAATCCACAAGCGTTCCGATTCCGGCAAAGCCCGCGCAGCCCCCAGATCATCAAAACTGTCGCCCAGACAGACCACAATGCTTGCCTGGGTTATTGCCAGATCAGCCGCCAACCGGTTCAAGGTATCGCGGGTGTCATACGGTGGCAGAGCGGCACCGCCATGCCGGGCAATCCGTTCGGATTTACCCAGATGCAGGTCTGAGACGCACAAAAGCCGTTGATCCGGCCACCATAATGCGCCCGACCCTAGTGCAGTCAGAGAAACACCCGCCAAGATAAACTGATACCCATCCATGCCATGTTGCTCAAACATTGGTCGGTAAAACACAAGGGAAATCGAAGACTTAGGCGATCCCGGCCGCTTGCATTAAATTGCATCACTGCATTCCCGGCCAGCCATTGCTCTAACCCGTCTTTCAATGCGGCCATCTCCAACAACGGCCCCGCATCCTGTAACGGGTCCAGGCCCCAGATCAGGGTCGCGTAGTCAGTGGCGACAAAATCCAGCGGGTTCAGCCCGATTTCCTCTATCCGCCTGGTCAGGAGCAACCCCAGCGTCTGCATCGCATTTCGACCATCCTTTTGAGGCGACCCATTCGGGAATGGGGGCGGGTATCACGGGCATAAGATCAGCATATAAGCGCCTGACTGTTTTGCAAAACTGTTAGGTGCGGGGGCGCAGGGCCTTGATGGTTGATTGCACCAGCCGGGGCAGGGTTGTGTCGGCCCCGTCGGGGGCTGCGTCCAGCGCACTTTCGACGTCTTTGACGATGATCGCCAACGTGTTGTCGGGGGTCCAGCCGTCGCGGGAAAACTCGATGTCGTTCATGCCGGACGCGAACCAGTTTTGTCCGGATGAGGTGTGCAATAACGCCAGCAAAGCGGTTTCATCCAGTCCTGCCTGATCGCCCCAGTCCAGAACCAGACGGGTCATTGCCATCGAAGACGCCGCCAGAAGGTTGTTCAGAACCTTGGCCTGCATGCCGCTGCCAAAGCCGCCCATGCGGTGAAAATGCGCGCCCATGGCATCGAATAATGGCTGGGCTTTGTTCAGATCATTGGTGTCACCGCCGAGCATGAAGGACAATCGCGCCTCGGTTGCGGCGACCCGCGCGCCGGACATGGGGGCATCCATCAGGGCGATATGTTGGGGCGTGCGGGGGCGTAAACCAGCCACATAGCGAGGTGATAAGGTTGAAGAAATGATCACGCGCGATAGGGTGGGGGCGGTGGTAAACCCTTGCGATTTGAACAAAACATCGTCGGTTTGCGGGATGTCGCGCACCACGGTGATCAGGGTTTCAAGATTGGATGCAAACCGCGCGGGATCGTCGGTCATGAAGGGTTCAAGATCGTCAAATTCGGAGGGCGGGCGCACATCGAAGCCGCGTGCGTCAAACCCTGCTGCACGCAGGGCTGCCAGCATGGGTGCGCCCATGCGGCCACAGCCGGCCACGCCAATCATTTAACGATAACTTCGTCTTTCACGAACATGTTGGCCCAGGCCCGGTCAATCAGGTCCGGGGTCATCTGATAGGGGATACCTTCGAATTCGCAGATCGCGATCATTTGGTCGATCAGGAACACCGGCTGATAATTGGCGTAAACATTATCAATCGTCGGGTATTTCTTTTTCAACAGATGTACGAGCGTCGTTTCATCCAGGGGAATGCCCTTTTTGCGCGCCACAAGTGCAAAAATCTTGAGATAGTTTTCCTGATTTGGCCCGTCGATTTTGATTTTGAAGAAAATACGCCGCAACGCCGCCTTGTCAAAAATCTCATTCGGGTGGAAGTTGGTTGAGAAAATTACCAGCGTATCAAACGGCACTTCGAATTTTTCGCCCGATTGCAGGCCAAGGATATCCTTGCTTTCTTCCAGCGGCACAATCCAGCGGTTGATCAGAGCCTGAGGCGATTCTTCCTGACGGCCAAGGTCGTCAACAATGAAGATGCCGCCGGTCGATTTCAACTGCAACGGCGCCTGATAGGTCCGCGCGGTCGGGTTATAGACCAGATCAAGCATGTTCAGCGTCAATTCACCGCCGGTTACAACGGTGGGGCGTTCGCAGGCGACATAGCGGCTGTCGAAACGTCGGGTGCGGCGTAGCTGGTCGGGGGCATCGACCACCTGGTCGATCAGCGTATGCACAATTGGGTCGTAAACGGTGATCACCTGACCTGCGTATTCAATCGCCCGGGGCACATAGACCTGATCGCCAAGCGCGTCACGAATACCGTTTGAGATTGAGGATTTACCGTTGCCGGGCGGGCCATACATCAGGATCGAACGACCGGCACTGACGGCGGGGCCAAGGTGGCTTAGCAGGCTGTCGGGCAAAACCAGGTGGCCCATGGCGTTGACCAATTGTTCGCGGGTGATCTGGATGTTCTTGATCGACTGGCGTTCGACCTGTTCTTTATAGATATGCAAAGGCACCGGCATGGCGCCAAAATATTCCGACTGACCAAGAGCATCCAGCGCCCGCGCCTTGCCAGCATCGGTCAGCTGATAGCCCATTTCATTGCCGGCCCCGGCGCTGAGCGTGCCTGTTGCCTCAAGCAGTTTCTGTTCGCGGGCAATATCAAGCAGTTCCTGCGAAATTGGTACTGGCAGGCCAAGCGCATCGGCAACCTTGGAAACGACGTTGACGTTTTTGCGGAAAATGGTCTTTAGCAGGATATCACGCATCATCACCGGCGGCAGTTGCATGTCATCCATGTTGCGCGGCGGCGGGGGGGCCAGAACGGCTGTGGGTTGCATATTCATCGGATGTGCCTGCCTTTTGCTCTTCAGATGTGCGGCGCTTCAAGTCGCCGGGGTATTTTTGCCCTTTTGGGTTACCGGGTGGTTACCGGGCAATTATGTCATTTTTCCGAACTGTATCAGGCCCGGGTTTACGAAGTGGTACGATTACCTGATGATCCATGCCCAAAGCCCGGCACCCATGATCAGATAGGCCGCCAGGGTTCCGCCCAAAGCCAACCCCATCGGAAATTTCTTGCCCATGTCCCAGCTTTTCCAATCCGGCGCGATGCGTCGCAGGGGCGAATGTTTGGCCAGCCTGTGGGTTACATAAGCCGCCAGCAAGTTGGCGGTGAAGATGACGATGATGAACCGCAAATCGGCGGGCGCTATAAAGGGGGCGGCGGCAGCGGCGAACTTGGCGTCGCCGGCCCCCATCACGCCTGCGGCGTTCAGCACGATGCCAAGCACCAGAACCCCAACCAATTGCACCAGACGAAACCCGTATTCCGGTAATGTCAAAGGGATCAGACCGATCACCAGGAACACCACAGCCAATGCGATAACTGCCTGATTTGTAATGCGCATTTTGCTTATGTCGGTATAGGCGACATAGAAACAGATCGGCAATACAAAGGGCAGAAACCACCACGCCTGTTCAAGCGAAATGGCCACTGGTCTTAGGCTTTCTCAAGCGCACGGAGCGAGCGGACGGCCTCTTCAAAGTGCTGCGGATGGGTGCTGATCGCCTCTCGCAAAAGACCTTTACCGGTCTCGACATCGCCCTGTTTGATCGCCGAAAGCGCCATGGTTTGCAGCAATTGCGCCCGCTCGATCTGAGACATCGGGATCACCGGAAGGGTGTATTTGCGTTGTGCGCCACGGGCCAGAACCAGATTGTTTTTGGCGGTGAAAAGTGTGGTATCCTGGCGGATCGCCTCTCCGAACAGACGTTCGGCATCGGTGAAATCGCCGCGGGTCAGTTTGGAATACCCCCAGTTGTTCATAACACCAGCAGGCCGCGTCGTCAGGCCAACAGCGGTTTCATAAAACGTATCGGCACGGCTCCAGTCGCTGTTGGCATCTGCCACCATCGCCTCAAGCCGATAGCGTTTAAAGGATTCGTGCGTCGGGGGCACGCTATCCAGTGTTTTTTTCGCTTTGCCCCAGTCGCCGTTGCGAATTTGCGCATCAGCCAGATCAACCATGTCGTCAGGTGTGGCGCCTTCCATTTTGACAAGTTTGCCCCAGGCGCTGACACCTTCGGTGACCCGGCGCGCGCGCACCAGCGACTTGGCCAGTCCACGTTGCAGGTCTATCCGGCCGGGTGTTGCTTTCAGGGCACGTTGAAAATAAGTGACCGCCTCGTTCGGGTCGGCGACTGTCAGCATCACATCGTTCAGATCATGCTCGTCCACCACATTGACGTCCTGAAACGCGCGTTCAACGGTTTCATCAGCCTTTTGTGCACAACCAGCCAGAGTTAACCCACCTGCCAAGCACATCGGAATCAGGAAAAAATGGCGCATTTTTGCGTCCTTTATACTGCCTTGCCTCAGATCATGGTGTCTTACGGATCAGATAGTCACTGCTTCCCCGTCGCACCAATTTATATTCTTCTTCTTGTCCAGTGATATTATCAGCATTTTCCATTTTTACGAGGGCCAAGCGAAGATTATCGCGGATTGAGTCGTTTTGGCCATCATCCAGCGCATATGCCTTGCGCAAAACCTGTGTTGCCTCGCTTAATTCGTCCCGTTCCATCAATAAAACACCCAGATTGTTCCATGCCTCGGCCCAATCGGGTTCTTCCTTGACGGCACGGCGCAGCAATTCTTCGGATTGACCCAACCGGCCAAGGCCCAGATTTGCGGTGCCCATACCATTCAGGATCTCGGCCGACAGCCCATCGTCAAGTGCGGCGCGGGTAAACGAATTGAGCGCCAGTTCGTATTGTCCGGCCGCCATTAAGCGATGCGCCACTTCGATATTGTCGACCGCCGCCGCCTTGGATCGGTCGACGCCGGGGGCGTAAGGCCCGCCTTTGGTGTTGGAAATAGCGCGCGGAGCGCAAGAAGCCATCGCCGAGATAACGGCGATGGCAAGCAGGATGCGTCCTGTGTTCGTGAATGTTACCAAAACTCTCGCGGCAATTAATTGCCTCCCATGGATCCCAGGTTCGAGATGCCGTTGGCTGATGGACCCACAAGGATAACCAGCAACGGTGGAACCGTCAGCCCCATTGTGGCAAGTGTCATTTTGGTTGGCAACTTGTTTGCCGCTTCTTCTGCGCGCATGATGCGTTTATCGCGCATTTCGCTGGAGTATACCCGCAAAGCGTCGGCAACTGAGGTGCCAAATGTGGCCGATTGGATCAGAACCGTGACAAATGACGACACATCCTGCACGCCACAGCGGTCACCCATGTCGCGCAAGACTGCGGATTTCTCTTTACCGGCCTTCATTTCCTGGGCGACAACCTGAAATTCCTCTCCCATTGCCGGGTAAGACGCCTGAAGTTCACCGGCAACCCGGATAATGGATTGGTCAAGCGACTGTCCCGCCTCGACACAAACCAGCATCATGTCCAGCGCGTCGGGAAAGCCTGCGGCGATCTCTTCCTTGCGGGCCTCAACCCGACGGGTGACCCAGTATTTGGGCAGGAAATAGCCAACCCCACCAGGGCCGATCACGAACTTCAGGATGGTTAGCTGCTCCACTTCCTCACCGTTGTTGGTCAGCATCCAGATATAGGCGGCCCCAGCGGCAAGACCGATAACCCCCAATAACATCTGCATAAAGTGGAAAAAGCGCACGGCGTCCTTTGAGTGATAGCCGGCCTGGCGCAGCTTCAGCTGCATGGCCGACAAATCTTCGGCGTCCTGTGGTTCAAGAAAGCTGGCGAATTTTTGCAACTTCTGGTTGGCGGCGGCATGGCGCAACTGGTCGTTTTTGCCTTTTACGTTTTTCTGACGATCTTTCGCCAGATTGCGCTGGAGCTTTTTCAACGGGTCTTCGGGTTGGTTCATCATCAATGGGATGACCAGAAGGATCATGAACAGACCCAAGGCTCCGACCACGATCAGAGGACCGAATTCGCCCAGGTTTTCGGTCAGGACATCGTTTATTTGCGAAAGAAATTCCATGTCGTCCTCCTCTGTTATACTTTAATGTCGGTCAGCGTGCGCATGACGAACAAGTTGATGGTCAGCATGATGCCGACAAAGAAACAGGCCGGAATGAAATATTCGTGGTCCAGAACTTCGTCGTAATAGGTCGGGTCAGACACCATGATGACGCCCAGGCACATCAGTGGAAAGGCCGACAGAAACTTGCCCGACCACTGTGCCTCGGCGGTGATGGCCTTGACCCGGCGGAACAGGCGGAAACGCGCACGGATCACCTGGGCCAAACCGGCCAGAATTTCCGCCAGGTTACCACCTGATTGCTGCTGGATGGTCACGGCCACGGCGAGGAACCGTAAATCCTGCATGTCCAGGCGTTCAGCCATTTCTTTCAGCGATTCGCCGACTTCACGGCCATAAGCGCTCTGGTCGGCAATGATGCCGAATTCAGTTGCCAACGGGTCTTCGATCTCTTTCGAAACAATGGTGATTGCCGAAGAAAACGGATGCCCGACCTTGAGAGAGCGCACCATCAGTTCAACCGCATCAGGCAGTTGCTCTTCGATCATTTCCATGCGTTTCTTGGCTTTGGAATTGACCCACATATAGACCGATACAACCCCGATTCCGATCGAGGCAATCGCGCGGATCGCCGGTTCGGTTTCGGTGCCGATGGTCAGGCCGAGAAAGGCAATGACGGCCATACCGGCCATGATCAGGATCAACTGGCGCGGGGTAAAAGCAATTGCCGCCTTTTGCGCCTTTTCCGCCAAAAGCGAATAAAGCGGGATGGTGCGCGATTTCATATGCTGCTGCATTTCTTTGCGCAGCTGTTCCAGCACTTGTTCGCGCGCGCCGCCTTTGGACAGCAGATCAAGACGTCGGTTGACCTTGCTGTTCAGGCTGATGGATTTGCCAAAAGCCACCAGATACAGGCCTTCAACCAGTGCCAGCACGCCAAGGAAAATTAGGCCATAGATAATTGGTTCTGCGCTCAGACTCATCACTGCACCTCTGTGTTGATGGGTTCGTAAATGGATGCGGGCAAATCAAAGCCCCACATCCGGAACCGTTCAGAATAATGGCTACGCACACCGGTGGCGGTGAAATGGCCAAGGATCTTGTTTTCCGGGGTCAGGCCGACGCGTTGAAACTTGAATATTTCCTGCATCGAAATCACATCGCCCTCCATCCCGGTTATTTCGGTGATCGACGTCATCCGACGGGAACCATCCTGAAGGCGTGAAACCTGAACAATTAGGTTCACAGCCGATGAAATCTGCGCCCGCATCGCCTTGAGCGGCATATCAATTCCGGCCATGGCGATCATGTTTTCCAAACGGCTGATGCCGTCCCGGGCTGAGTTGGCGTGAATAGTGGTCATTGATCCATCGTGGCCGGTGTTCATGGCCTGCAACATGTCGATCACTTCTTCGCCACGGGTTTCGCCAACGATAATCCGGTCCGGGCGCATCCGCAGGGCGTTTTTCAGACAGTCGCGCGGGCTGACTTCGCCTTTGCCTTCAACGTTGGGCGGGCGGCTTTCCATCCGGCCTACGTGAACCTGTTGCAATTGCAATTCCGCCGTGTCTTCGATCGTCAGGATGCGTTCTTCGTTGTCGATGAACGATGACAACGCGTTCAGGGCGGTGGTTTTACCAGAACCGGTACCGCCCGAAACGATGATGTTCAGACGGGTGGACACGGCAGCCTGAAGATAAGCGGCCATTTCTTCGGTGAAGGCGCCAAAACCCACCAGGTCATCAATGCCCAGCTTGTCCTTTTTGAATTTCCGAATGGAAACAAGGCTGCCATCAACCGCAACCGGCGGCACCATCGCGTTGAAACGCGAGCCATCCTCCAGGCGGGCGTCAACATAGGGGTTGGATTCATCGACGCGGCGACCCACGGCCGAGACAATCTTGTCGATGATCCGCATCAGGTGCTTTTCATCCTTGAAGGTAACGTCCGTCAGTTCCAGATTGCCGTCGCGTTCAACAAATATCTGATGCGGCCCGTTGACCAGAATATCGTTGACCGTGTCATCCTTCAAAAGCGTTTCAAGCGGCCCAAGCCCTTTGACTTCGTCATACAGTTCCTTGTTCAGGGTGGTGCGGTCTTCCCGATTAAGAACAATACCTTTTTCTTCCAGCAACTCACCGGCGATAGAACTGATTTCAGCCCGCAATTCGGTCTCTTTGGCGTTTTCCAACGCGGCCAGGTTCAGGTTTTCCAAAAGCGAACGATGCAGCTCGACCTTAATCTCGCCCATCCGCTCTTTGCGCTTGCGTTCCTTGTCCTGCGGCACCGTATCGCCACTTTGCATTTTCAACGGTTTGCGCATGGTCGACGCCGGATGCGGTGCAATCTCGGAGGAGGCCGATTTGGCGGCATCCTCCTTGGCGATCTTAGGTTGCTCCAATGCAGCTTTGGCTGCGGATTTTCTATATTTGGAAAACATGGTGATAGCCCCGTTAAAAATTATGCTGCTTCGGCGTCGCTTTGACCCAGATTGTGCAGGGATTGTGCCAGCTTGACGATTTCCTTGCGCAATGGATTCTTGGCGGCGGATGTTGCCATTGGCATGCCATGGTCGCCACATTGAACCACTTGTTTGCCGCCATCTGGCAGTTGCAGATCCATGGCTATCCCAAGGCTTTCGGCCATTCGCTTGACCCGGCTTTTGCCTGAAAGGTCAGTGAACTTGGGTGCGCGGTTCAGCGCAAAACGTAATTTGTTAAACGGCAGATCCTCGCCTTGAAGCGCGCGTTTCATGCGCAACGCGTTCTGGGCCGACCGCATGTCCAGCTCCATCGTTGCAAAATATACGTGGGCGGCCTGCAACACGGTTTCGGACCACATAACCAGCGTCTTGGGCATGTCGATCACCACAAAATCAAAGTGGCTGCGGGCCATGTCGATCACCCTTTGGATATCCTCAGGGGTCACCAAATCAAGCGGGATCATGTCGTTGGGCGCGGTCAGTACCTGCAATTTGTCTTCGTAAGACAGCAGGGCCTGACTGAATATATCCTCATCCATGCTTTCGGTTTCCGACAGCATTTCATAAACGATCTCGCGCCGGGGCAGGTCCAGATAGGTCGAAACCGACCCGTGCTGGAAATCCAGATCAATCAGGCAAACACTGGAATGATCTTCTTTGTCCATCAGGGCCAGTTCCCAGGCCAGGTTAACGGCCAAAGTTGTCGCACCCGTTCCACCGGCCAACCCGTGCACCACAATCAACGCGCCTTCGCGGGCACTGCCGGATTGCAATTGAATTTTATTCTTTGTCTCGGGAGCCGCCGGCTTTTCCTCGACCTTCTTCAACCGGTCAATCGCCGTTTGTAATTCATTTTCCGGAAGCGGGTAGGGCACAAATTCGTCCGCGCCCTTGCGCAGCAACTGATGCAGCGCCGCAGGAGTCACATCTTCGGCGATCAGAATCACCTGAATACCACGGGATTTGGCCTGGGTGATGATCTCGCCCATCAGGACCAGATTTTCCTCGTCTTCACTGTCGATTGCCAGCGCTAGAAACTCAAGGCTCTCGGCCTCGGGCTGACCGAAGAACGCCAATGCTTCTGCAAACCCAAGGTCGCCCCAGTTTTCACCAAGCGAGGCTTCCATGTCCTCGATCAAAAGATCAAAATTCTGTACATCGCGGCTCACGGTGCATGCCACGATCGGGTTGTTTTCTGCTTGCTGCGCTGTGCTGCTCATTGCCTTCATCCTCATTTCGGAGGCTTGGCAGGCGGTCAGGGTCTCTACCCCTTATTGTTCCGTCCTACTTTTGCCTGCGTACGACCAGGGTTTGGTCGCACGTCACCCATTGAGGCTAAGATCACAGGCAATTTAGGCAATAATTAGGCCAAAAAACCCCAATTGTAGGGAATTGAGAGACGATACCCCGAATAAGGGGTTATTGTTGGGTGCTAAAGTTACCGCTGTTCGCGGAGTCGGACAGCCCGGTAGCAGGAACGGCGCTTGCGACGTACTCGCGGTAAATAACTTGCGCGTATTTGCCATCCAGAAGGGTCGGATGACGCTGCACAAAGCCAGTAACCTCGGTCACGGTGCGGCGATTTTTGCGTTCACGCATCTGGGTCACGATCAGCGGTTGTGTTTTGCCGAACGAGGCCACAGCCTCAAGCCGAGAACGGCTGATGCCACGCGCGGACAGATACCGAACCACGGCGTTTGCCCGTCGTTTACCCAACCGTTGGTTATAGGCGTTTGATCCGACTGCGTCGGTGTGGCCATAGACCCGGAAGCGAATTTCGGGGAATTGTCTGATCCAGTTGGCTTGTAAATCCAAAGCGGCCCGCGCTTCGCCGTCCAGAACCACACTGTCGAAGTCAAAGTTGACCATTGACGGTACTTCTGCGGCAAACCGGTTGGCCAGGCCAAGTGTATAAGAACGATCGCCGTTCATTATCAAGGTGTTGTTCAACGTAGCATTGCCAAAGGCACCGCCATCTACGCGGTGCCCGGCCTCTTGTGAACAGCCAGCGATTGCAACTGTTAAACCCAGTGCTGTAGCCATTTTCAACATTTGCCCGTCGTCCTTTTTGCTTTTAGAGTTCCAAAACCGGCCAACATCAAGATATCGGCCGGGGATCGTTTTAGTCCATCACATAGCCGTAAGAGCCGGTGAAATCCTGCTTTGCCACTTCCGCAGCAGCCCGAGAGCCTGTCCGCTCGGTCCGGGAAATCTGGCCGAACAGGAACAGACCCTTTTCGCTGGGCGGCTTGACCCGATCCGTCGGCAGGGCCAGGGCCTCGCCTCGGGTGGGGGTAACCAGATGTGCGGTGATGATGATCACCAATTCGGTCTGGCTGCGCTGATAATCGGAAGAGCGGAACAGCGCCCCAAGGACCGGAACATCGCCCAGCCAAGGAATTTGCCCTGCATTATCAATGAAATCGTCCTGGATCAGTCCGGCGATCGCAAAGCTTTCACCGTCGCGCAGCTCAACTGTCGTCGAAGTCTCGCGCCGGATAAAGGCGGGGACCGAAAAACCGTTCAAGGTAACTGAATTGGTCGGGTCGACGGCCGAAACAGCTGCGTTCAGTTCAAGGTTGATGATATCGGCGTCCACCACTCGGGGCACAAACTTCAGCTGGATGCCAAAGGGCTTGTATTCGATTGAGATGTTGTTGTCTTCCTGTGCCACCGGGATTGGAAACTCACCACCGGCCAGGAATGTCGCCTCTTGACCTGACAGGGCCGACAAGTTCGGCTCGGCCAGGGTGCGTACAACACCTTTTCGCTCTAATGCTTCGATCAGCAGGCCAACCTGCACTGATCCGGCATTAAACCCGAACAGAATTGCACCGGCGTTGTCATTTGCAAAGGGAATATTGCCGCCCAGCGCATTGGTCACGGCGCCCTGGTTGTTCAGACGCCCGGTGCCGCCGGTGACGTTGCCACCGCTAAAAGCCAGCGAGGAACTAAGGGATTTCGACACATTTCGCTGCATTTCGGCGAACCGCACCTTAAGCATGACCTGTTGAACGCCGCCAACCGACATCAGGTTGGAAACCCGCTCGGGGGCATAACGTTCGGCCAGATCAAGGGCTCGCTGCAAACGCTGCGAGCTGGAAACAACACCCGAAAGCACAATACCATCATTAGCGGTGCGCACCTCGATCCGCTCACCTGGCAGGATCTGGCGCAGGCGCTCTTTAAACTCGGTCACATCGGCGGCCACTTTGACTTCGACGTTGGTGATCAGCTGTCCGGTGCCATCCAGCAAGGTCAGCGTGGTGATGCCAGGGCTTTTGCCCAACACATAGATAGTGCGATCTGACAGCGACGAAATATCCGCGATGCCGGGGTTGGCGATGCTTAGTTCAGAAAACGGAACATCGCTTTCGACCACCACAGCCCGGTTCATCGGAACATTCAGCGATGTCGCCGTGCCGCGATTTACAATCCGCAAAGTTTCCGCAATGGCTACACTGGGTGCCACAGGGAAAGATGCGACAGCCAACCCCAAAAGGGCGGCTTTCATCCATTTATCAATTTTCATGTGACCTGCCTCTCCGATCACGCCTCATTTAATCGGGTCTTGTTGCCCGGATTTCCATTACACTGCGCCAATTCTGTTTTTATTGCAAGAATCAATGGTTTGTGTGCATTACTTTATGTGGATAACTGGCAACAGAAACAAAAGGGCCGCGTCTGAAACGCGGCCCCGTACTCACTACTAACCGTTGTAACGATTTGAATTTACTTCAGTTTGTGCAGGGGATAGGGATATCCACCACTTCGGCGCCACGTCGCGTTCGGATGGTGCAAACCTTCTTTTCGACGACTTTCGGCGTGATTTCGACGGCCGAAAGGCCCAGAAGTGACCGTTGATTGACTTCGATGGCCGAGGCGATCGTGTCATCACCAACCCCCACCAGTGCCAGTGACAACCGGCCTGAGGTTTGGGCCTGCGCCAGTGCCGCGACCTGTTCAGGGCGTACTGAAACGGTGACGGTGCGGGCAATGACGGTTCCGTTGATGTCACCACCAGCACTTTGATCAACGGCGATCAGTTTGACGCCGGTTTCAATCAGACGGGTGATTTCGCCACTTGCGCCTTCGATTGTATCGCGAATGCTGCCGGTCCAGTAAATATCAACCCGGTCGCTTGGGCGCAGAAAGCCGGACACACCGGTTGACACGTCAACCCGGATCGCAAAGGCGCGCATGCCGCGTTCAAGTTGCGACGTAATGCCGGCATCTTCTCCGGGGGCGGTGACCTTGACCATCAAAATGGCCTCGTCCTTTTCCATGGTGCGAAGGACGAACCGCGGTTTGGCATTTTCAGCCGGGAACAGGTTTTCGATGCTGGTAAAGGCACCCTCGGGGATGGCATCTTCCGGCCAGCGCACCTTGCGAACCGCGTCTTTGTTCAGCATTTCGCCGTATGTCAGCGCCCTGTCAGCCACATAAACATCAACCGTCGGAACCACCTTGGCCCGGGTCGAACGTTCGTGGGCCAATTCATTCTGATAGGCCGTAATATATTTTTTGGCCATCATGACCGCACCGCCCGCCAGGGCGATACCAACAATCAACACCAATCCAAAAACCGCTCGCATAGTTTTTCCTTTACAATCTCAATGCCCGTCAACCTTTTCGGCGGGGGTGGGTCCGGTGGCTTGTGCCACCTTGTTTTACCCAGTTTATGGGTCAATTATGTCCGAATAAGGGACAGTCAAAGACCGAATGATGGCAGGGCATCAAATGCTTGATGCCCGCCTTTATGGGCCGACTTGCGTGTTTGTCAGATTGCTGCCGACACTTTCTCCCAGGCCGCCAGACGCGGTTTGAAGCGAAGTGATCGCGACACCAGCCAACGCCACAACGGCGGCTGTGAGAACAACCCAGTCGACAGTTACAGCACCGTCTTCTTTGCGGGCAAAATTCTTTACCAGATTTAACATAAGATTTTTCCTTTGGCAGAAGGTCTAAAACAAAGGGCCACGCTTTGGAAAAGACGCGGCTCTCTGCGGTTTTTTAAAGTAAGCCACTTGACTTAGGGTGTATTCGGGTCTTGTGCTTCGATGAAGCTACCGGTTGTGCTGGTCAGAGCCGTGGCACCACTTTCGATCGAGCTGTAAGCAGCACCGGCCAGGGCCACAACGGCTGCGGTCAGAACAACCCAGTCAACAGTTACGGCACCGTCTTCGTCTTTGCGGAAGTTTTTGATAAATTTGATCATTGTTTGTCCCTCCATAGGATTTGATCTCTTTGAACCCCGCTGGCACTGTTGACCCGTTTCTCTCTGTTTTGGGTCGTACCAACGTGATGTAAGGATAAATAACCATGCGATTGGGGCAGTAGTTTGACAGATTCAAGCGAAAATAAGATTTCAAGTAGAGAAGTTCATTTTTCTTCTAATTGGCTGAAAAACATAGATTAAAAATTTACTCAACTAAAGGGTGAATTCCAAAACACTGGCGAATGTGGTCACAATGTGGCGGATTTTCCGTATATTTCACAAAAATTCCGACTGGTGTTTGTTAAAAACTGCGGCGGCCTGGCGGCCTTGCCGTCAATCGCGAGCGCATGGAAGGTCGGGCAGAGCCAGGCAAGCTATAAATACAAAAATGGCCGTACCCCGCTTTCGGCGGGATACGGCCCGGGTCAGGTCATGTGACCTGTCCGAATGGCTTAAGGAGTGTTAGGGTCTTGTGCTTCGATGAAGCTACCGGTTGTGCTGGTCAGAGCCGTGGCACCACTTTCGATCGAGCTGTAAGCAGCACCGGCCAGAGCAACAACTGCGGCGGTCAGAACAACCCAGTCAACAGTTACGGCGCCGTCTTCGTCATTGCGAAAGTTTTTGATAAATTTGATCATTGTTTGTCCCTCCAAAGGATCTCAAGTTTGCGTTATGACCTCGTCGTCCTTTGTCGAACCATTGTTTCTCTCTTGGTATCATGGTTCGTGTCCGTCGCGGTATGGGGCTATATAGACGGGCGTCCGTGGCAGAAATTGGGCTGAAACTGGATTTGTTTGCCAAAATTTAACATTTCGGAAGCTTTTTGCTAATCCATTGTAAGTAAATGGAAAAATACAAAAAATTTCTTTTGCACCCTACTCAAAGCGATGCAAAAGCACGTCAATTCTGGCGAAATTGACAGAATTGGGTGGGTTTTTCTGGCGCTTTTGACTGTTTCCCGCAAGATTGCCGACAAAAGATGACCCAAAATAAATCCGAGGCAAGCAGATGAACGCGCGTATTACAAAAGGCGGCCTTTTGGGGCTGGTCCTGGCTATGTCGACAATGACTTTGTCGACAATGGCCTTTGCTGAAGCGCCCAAAACGTATTCGACCTTTTCGGCTAAGCGGGTCAAACCACCGACAGCGGGTAGCAAGAACCGTATCAATGTCCAGATTGACCCAACTGAACCGGTATACGCCGCACCTGCCAAGCCAGCCAAACCGGCCAGCGACGTGGCCGAAGGCACCGAAGGTACAGAGGACACAGAGCAGCCCATCGGGCGCTATGCCTGGTTCTGGGAAAAGGTATCGCCCGAGATTACCAATTCTGGCCCCGGCAGGCTTAGATCGGCCTTGGGGGTGCTGAACGGGTCAGGCAAGATCACAGCCCCGCGCCTGCAGGCCTTGCAAGAGATCGCCAGCGCCCAGGGCATCCCGATCCTGCTTTCGACCATTGGCACCAATGTCTCGCCGGCTTTGGTTCTTGCGGTGATCTCGGTGGAATCAAACGGCAAGCCGGATGCTGTCAGCGGGGCAGGGGCGTCTGGCCTGATGCAGTTGATGCCCGCCACCGCCACCCGCTTTGGCGTCGAAGACCGCCTGGTGGCGGAAGATAATATTGCCGGGGGGGTCAAATACCTCGACTTTCTGATGCAGGAATTCGACAGCGACCCGATTCTGGTATTGGCCGGGTACAATGCGGGCGAAGGCTCGATCCGCAATTACCAAGGCGTGCCGCCATATGCCGAAACCCGCGACTATGTGCCCAAGGTGCTGGCCGCGTTTCAGGTGGCACGGGGGTTATGCACCACGCCGCCTGAACTGATTTCCGATGGCTGTGTGTTCAACGTCATGAACTGACGCCCCCGGTTCAGGCCAAGAATGACCTGTCGGTGGTCCGTAGGGTGGGTTTTTAACCCACCTTCGTCCTGCGATTGATGCAAGGAAGATGGGTTAAAACCCATCCTACGGCAAGTTGCCAGACTGACACGCGCGTTCTTTCGTCTTTCAGACAATACTCGCTTCAGTCGCTGCGATCATGTCTTCGCGGGTCACACCCGGTGCGAGTTCCTGAATATGCAGGCCCTTATGCGTCACATCCAACACACCCAGATTGGTAATAATCCGGTCCACCACGCCTTTGCCGGTCAGTGGCAACGTGCATTCCCTGAGGATTTTGCTGTCCCCATGTTTGTTGGTGTGATCCATCACCACCACCACACGGCCCACGCCGGCCACCAGATCCATTGCCCCGCCCATGCCTTTGACCAGCTTGCCGGGGATCATCCAATTGGCCAGATCACCATTTTCGGCCACTTCCATCGCGCCCAGGATTGCCATGGCAATCTTGCCGCCCCGGATCATGCCGAAACTCGTCGCCGAATCGAAATATGCAGTCTGTGGCAGTTCGGTAATCGTCTGCTTGCCCGCATTGATAAGATCGGCGTCTTCCTCGCCTTCAATCGGGAACGGTCCCATGCCCAGCATGCCGTTTTCCGATTGCAACGTCACTTCGATCCCTTCCGGGATATAGTTGCTGACCAGTGTCGGAATGCCGATGCCCAGGTTCACATACCAGCCATCTTGCAACTCTTGTGCCGCCCGTGCGGCCATCTGATTACGATCCCAAGGCATTATACAGCCTCCTTCTGGCGTGTGGTGCGCTGTTCGATGCGTTTTTCATGATCGCCCTGGATCAGCCGGGTCACATATATCCC
>DAOUQK010000237.1 GCA_030625695.1 Paracoccaceae bacterium
ACGAGGTGCATGTGCTGGTTTCAAAGCTTCGGGTCGGGGCCGGGTATCTGATCATCGCGGCGTTTGAAACCGATGATGGGCGGCGCATTCTGGTGGACCGTGGGTTTACGCGGACCTCAAATAAAAACGCGGATCGGACGACCGGCAAGATGCAGATAGACGGAAATCTGCATTGGCCGGATGAAATTGATGCCTTTACCCCCAAACCCGAACTGACCAGCAACATCTGGTTTGCCCGTGACGTACCAGCGATGGCCAAGGCGTTGAACACTGAACCGGTTTTATTGGTCGCACGCGATAAAACCGATCCCGACATTGCGCCGTTTCCGGTGGATTCATCCGCCATTCCAAACGACCACCTGCAATATGCCATAACCTGGTTTTTGCTGGCCCTCGTCTGGGCCTCAATGACCGTCTTTTTCATCCAGCGCACCAAATCCGAAAGCACTAAGACATGAAGTATATCTCTACCCGCGGCGCGGCCCCGGTTCTTGATTTTGAAGAGGCAATGTTAAGCGGTCTGGCCCGTGATGGCGGGCTGTATGTGCCTACGAACGTGCCGCAGATGAGCCACGGCGATATCGCCGCCCTAAGCGGGCTCAGCTATGAGGAAACGGCGTTTCGGGTGATGCGCCCCTTTGTCGGCAAAAGTTTCAGTGATGATGCGCTTCAGGGCTGTATTGCCCGCGCCTACGGCGGGTTTTACCACGCCGCGCGCGCACCGATGGTGCAGCTTGAATCTGGGCATTTCCTGTTGGAACTGTTCCACGGGCCGACGCTCGCGTTCAAGGATTTTGCCATGCAACTAATCGGCCAGCTGTTTCAGGATGCCCTGCGCCGGCGCGGTGAACGGGTCACGATTGTCGGGGCAACGTCAGGCGATACCGGGTCGGCGGCGATGGAGGCGTTCCGGGGGCTGGATAATGTTGATGTGTTCATTCTGTATCCACACGGGCGGGTTTCAGAAGTGCAACGCCGTCAGATGACCTGTGTGACCGAGGCCAACGTGCACGCCCTGGCGATGGACGGTGATTTCGATGATTGCCAGGCGCGCCTTAAAGACATGTTCAACGATTTTAAGTTCCGCGATGGCGTCCGGCTGGCTGGGGTCAACAGCATCAACTGGGCGCGGGTGCTGTCTCAGGTGGTGTATTATTTCTATTCTGCCGTGGCATTGGGCGCGCCGCACCGCGAGGTGGATTTCACCGTGCCGACCGGCAATTTTGGCGATATATTTGCCGGTTATATCGCCAAGCGCATGGGGTTGCCGATTGGGCAACTGGTGGTGGCAACCAATCAGAACGACATTCTGCACCGCTGCCTTCAGGGTCAGGGGTATCACAAAGCTGGGGTTAAACCGTCGATCAGCCCCTCGATGGATATCGAGGTCAGTTCGAACTTTGAGCGGGTGTTGTTTGACGCCTATGGCCGCGACGGCGCGGCCATCAAACAGGTGATGGACGAGCTGCAAAAAGGTGGCTTTGCCGTGTCACAGGGTGCCATGCAGATGTTGCAAGAGGTGTTTACCTCCGGGCGCGCCTCGGAAGAGGAAACAAAGGCGACGATTCAAGCGACATTGAACGCCAGCAAAGAATTGCTCTGCCCGCATTCGGCGGTTGCCGTAAAGGTGGCGCAGGAAAAACGGCGCGCTGGCACACCGATGATCACGCTGGCGACAGCGCATCCTGCCAAGTTCCCGGATGCAGTGGAACAGGCAAGCGGCATTCGGCCCCCCTTGCCGCCGCATATGTCCGATCTGTATGACAGGTCCGAACGGGTGACCCGGATCGCCAATGACCTGGAAACTTTGAAATCTCACATCACAGAAAGTCTTGCACTTTGACTGTACAACAATCTCAACTGGCCAACGGCTTTCGTATTGTATCTGAACACATGGCCGGACTGGAATCCGCCTCGGTCGGCATCTGGGTCAGCGCCGGGGGGCGGCACGAGCGCCTTGAACAAAACGGCATTGCCCATTTTCTTGAGCATATGGCGTTCAAGGGTACCAAACGCCGCTCCGCGTTGCAGATCGCCGAGGCGATCGAAGATGTGGGGGGCTATATCAACGCCTATACGTCCCGCGAGGTTACAGCCTATTACGCGCGGGTGCTGAAGGCGGATGTGCCGCTGGCGCTGGATGTGATTGGCGATATCGTCATGAATCCGGTGTTTGACCCGAAAGAGATCGAGATTGAACGCGGGGTTATCCTGCAAGAAATAGGTCAGGCACGGGACACGCCGGATGATGTAATATTCGACTGGTTGCAGGAAGAAAGTTATCACGACCAACCCCTGGGGCGCACCATTCTGGGACCGGAAGAGCGGGTCAAAGCGTTTTCAAAGGCTGATCTGTCGGGTTTTGTGTCCGAGCATTACGGGCCTGAACAGATGATCCTGTCAGCAGCCGGCGCGGTTGATCATGACGTTCTGGTGCGGCTGGCCGAGGCGGCGTTTGGCCACCTGACACGCGGCCACAGTACTGCGGCCTCCAAGGCAAAGTTCACCGGAGGCGAGGTGCGCCAGACAAAAAAGCTGGAGCAGGCGCATTTTGCCCTGGCGTTTGAAAGCCCGGGATACCGTGATGACGACATTTACACAGCACAGATTTATTCCAGCGTGCTGGGCGGCGGCATGTCGAGCCGCCTGTTCCAAGAGGTCCGCGAGGCGCGCGGGCTTTGTTATACGATCTTTGCCCAAACCGGGGCTTATGCCGATACCGGGGTGACAACGATCTATGCGGGCACGTCCGGCGAGCAGGTTGCCGAGTTGGCGACAATTACCATCGACGAGATGAAGCGCGCCGCGACGGATATGACACCCGAGGAAGTTGCACGCGCCCGCGCGCAGATGAAGGCGGGGATGTTGATGGGATTGGAAAGCCCGTCAAACCGCGCCGAACGGTTGGCGCGATTGGTGCAGATATGGGACAAGGTGCCGCCATTGTCGGACACAATCGCACGGATTGATGCGGTAACGTCCGAGCGGCTGCTGACCTTTGCGGAACAGATGGCCAGCACCGCCCCGGCGGCATTGGCCCTTTATGGCCCGATTGAAGGCGCACCAACTTTGGCCGCGTTGCAGGAGAGGCGTGCAGCTTGATGGCGTCATGATACTGCTCCCTAAACGCAAACTGAAGATTGAGACCGAACGGTTGACCCTGCGCCCGCCCGCGCATGGCGATTTTCGCGTCTGGACGGCGTTGCGGCGGCAAAGTGAGGCGTATCTTACGCCATGGGAGCCGGGCTGGGCTGATGACCATCTGGGTCGCAAATCGTTTACCAACCGGGTGTATTGGGCGCAAAAGTCGATTGCGGGCGGGTCGGCTGTGCCCCTGTTCCTGTTCCGGCGGGCGGATCAGGCGTTGGTGGGGGCGATCACCCTCGACAATATTCGCCGGGGGCCGGCGCAGGCCGGAACTTTGGGTTATTGGACCGGCGAACCATTTTCCAGGCAAGGCTTCATGCGCGAAGCGATAGGTGCCGTGGTACATCACGCCTTCGCGCAGTTGGATTTAAGCCGGATCGAAGCCGCGTGCCTGCCGGAAAATGCCGCGTCACGTGGGTTGTTGGAAACCTCCGGGTTCAAATATGAAGGCGTAGCACAATCCTATTTGCAGATTGCCGGGCGTTGGCGCAGTCATGTGTTATATGCGTCCCTCAGGTCTGACCGACGTGGGAAAACCGACGCGGGGTAACGCTCTTCGGCCCCAATGGGCCTCCTCGCGGCTTGCCAAACCCGGGGTGGCTTGGCATTGATAGGACATGAATCTGAACCCAGCCGACAGTGAATTTGCCAAACGTTTGCCGCAGGATGCCTTGCGCCCGCTTGAGCCGCGTTATTTGCAGGAACCACGGGGGAAATGGACCGGACAAGGCGGCGTTTTGGCCTTGCCGCGCGACACCGAAGAAGTGGCCACGTTGATCAAGGCCGCAGGCGGTGCCCGCGTGCCGGTTGTGCCTTACGGCGGCGGAACCGGTCTGGTGTGTGCTCAAATCAAGCCCGAAGGGCCCGCCCCCCTGATTATCTCGCTAGAGCGGATGACAGCCATTCGCGCGATCTATCCGCAAGAGAATGTGCTGGTGGCCGAAGCCGGCGCTATTCTGGCCGACGTCCAGGCAGCCGCGCGATCAGCGGATCGGTTGTTCCCCCTGTCGCTGGCCGCAGAAGGCTCGGCGCGGATTGGCGGTAACCTTTCGACCAACGCGGGCGGGGTCAATGTGTTGCGCTATGGTAATGCACGTGACCTCTGTCTGGGGCTTGAGGCGGTGTTACCGGACGGGCGCATATGGAACGGGCTGACCCGGCTGCGCAAAGACAACACCGGGTATGACCTGAAGAACCTGCTGGTCGGGGCCGAAGGCACGCTTGGCATCATCACCGCCGCTGCGTTGAAACTGACGCCGATCCCGGCAGGGATTGGCACGGCCATGTTTGTGGTCCCTTCCCCCGATGCAGCGCTGGCATTGCTGGCCTTGGCGAGGGACGAACTGGGCGAGATGGTCAGCGCCTTCGAGTTGATCCACCAGCAAGGTCTGATGTTTCTGAGCGAGATGCTGCCACAAGTGAGGCAGCCATTTAAGGGTCAGCCAGAGTGGTGCGTGTTGGTCGAAGTGGGCCTGCCCCAAGGGCAAGCGCCACAGGCAGCCCTTGAACGGTTGTTTGAGGCTGGGATGGAGCGCGGGTTGACCAGCGACGGGGTGGTTGCACAATCTGAAACGCAACGGGCAGAATTGTGGACACTGCGCGAACACCTGCCCGAGGCCAACCGGCTGATCGGGGCTGTTTCCAGCCATGACATTTCGTTGCCATTAGGCGCATTGTCAGAATTCATCACCCGTGCCGGAGAGGTTGTTGCTGCAAACGGCCCATTCCGCATCAACTGTTTTGGCCATCTGGGCGATGGCAACCTGCACTATAATGTCTTCCCCCCCAAAGGGCACGCGCGGGAAGAGTATGCAGATCAAGCGGGGGCAATAGCCCGTGCCGTTCACGATCTGGTGCAAGAACTGGACGGTTCATTCAGCGCCGAACACGGGGTTGGTCGGATGAAAACCGGCGATCTGGAACGCTACGGCGATCCGGTCAAACTTGCCGCCATGCGCGCCATCAAGGGAGCGCTAGACCCAAAAGGCATCATGAACCCCGGCACCATATTGACGTAGGGCGGGGTTCACCCCGCCATTCCTTCAACCGCCGGCGGGCTGAACCCCGCCCTACGCCCCTTCAAACGCACATAGCGCGTGCACATCCATACCCAAATCTTCGAGCACCTTACGCCCGCCCAGTTCCGGCAGGTCGATGATGAAAGCACAAGACACAATCTCGCCGCCCAACCGTTCGATCAGTTTGATCCCCGCCGCCGCCGTGCCGCCAGTGGCCAACAGATCATCCACCACCAGAATACGCTCGCCGGGGGCAATCGCATCGTCGTGTATTTCAACAATCGCCTCGCCATATTCCAGTGTGTAGTCCTGACTAATCACCGTCCCCGGCAATTTGCCTTTCTTGCGGATCGGCACAAAGCCAACGCTCAGTTGATGTGCAATCGCCCCGCCAAGGATAAACCCGCGCGCCTCAAGCCCGACAACCTTGTCGATCGGCTCACCCGCGTAAGGGTGCAACATCTGGTCAATCGCCATGCGAAACCCGCGGGGGTCCGCGAACAACGTGGTGACATCGCGAAACATGATCCCCTCGTGCGGGAAATCGACGATGGTACGAATATAGTCGCGAACATTGGTCTTTTTGGGCATAAGCCCCCCTTTAATCTAACTTGGTCGCCGCAAAACGGCGGTGGCAACACCCATACCCATCAGGGCAACGCCGCCGACCCGGGTCAGACCCAGAGTAAATCCCGGCCGGTCGATCCAGCGACGCAGACGGTCGGCCAGCAACGCATAGGCCATTGCATTGCCCGCCGCCAGCCCGACAAAT
>DAOUQK010000195.1 GCA_030625695.1 Paracoccaceae bacterium
CGTTTTCGACCCTTGGCTTTCCAATAATCATTGGGCAGGCGGCACCCTGACCTATAGCTTCCCAACCGATGGCTCGACTTATGACTATATGTCGACCGCTTCGGTGACGCCACTTTCGGTCAGCCAACAGACTGCGGTTCGGCAGATTCTTGAGGAAATTTCGAGCTTTACTGGTTTGGATTTTGTTGAAGTCACTGAATCTGCCTTAACGGAAGGTGATCTGCGGTTTGCCACGGATGCAGGCACAGGCGGTGCTTATGCCTACCTTCCCACAACCCTTGAAGAGGGTGGCGATGCGTTTTTCGGCAATGACACGGACAACCCGACCATCGGCAACGAAGCCTATCTGTATTTCACCCACGAGATCGGCCACGCAATGGGCCTGAACCACGGGCATGAATATCCAAGCTTTGTTGCCAGTGGGTTTGATTCCCAGGAATATACCGTGGTGACCTATACCGATTACGTCGGTGACACTGATACATTTAATTATGATTCCGGGGTGATCGACTGGGCGCAGACTTATCAACAGCTTGATATAGCGGCGATGCAGTTTCTTTACGGTGCCAATTATTCCACCTTGGGCGAGGTTTGGAGCGGTGATACCACCTATTCCTTTGACCCTCTGACCGGCGAGATGAGCATCAATGGCGCAGGCCAGGGCACCCCGGCGGGCAATCGCATTTTCCGCACCATTTGGGACGGCGATGGTGAGGACACCTATGATCTGCGCAATTATGACACCGACCTTGTGGTCGATCTGGCCCCGGGCGGGTGGCTGGTGTTGTCGGATGCGCAACTGGCGGATCTGAACAGTCTGGACCCGGACCCTACGTATAATGCAATCGGCAATGTGGCCAATGCGCTGTTGGTGGGCGGTGACAATCGCGCATTGATTGAAAATGCCATTGGTGGCTCGGGTGATGACAGGATGCTGGGCAATGCTGCGGACAACCGGTTGCAGGGCAAAGGTGGCAAGGATGTCTTGCGTGGTGAAAATGGCGCGGACGAACTGATTGGCGGTGCCGGGCGAGATAAGCTGTTCGGTGGTTCTGGGGATGACAACCTGAAAGGGGGGACTAGAAAAGATAAGTTGTATGGTGACACTGGAACTGACAAGTTGTTGGGCGGTTCCGGCAATGACCGGTTGTTCGGCGGCGACGGTGTCGATACCCTGTTTGGCAATAGCGGCAATGATACGCTGAAAGGCGGTTTGGGCAACGACCGGTTGTTTGGTGGTTCCGAGGACGATATCCTGTCTGGCAAAGGTGGCAAAGACTGGCTGAATGGCGGTCTGGGCCAGGATACGATGACCGGTGGATCTGGCGCGGACACTTTTGTGTTCGACGAGGCGGATCACAGCAAATTAGGGTCCTCCTCTGATCACATCACCGATTTCAAAAGTGGCGTTGATGTCATTGATCTTTCCGGGCTGGTCAGCGGCACTCTTAGCTTGTCGATAGGTGGGTCGCTCAGCGGTACGGGGCCAAGTGCGGTTGCCAAGAGTTTCAGTGGTGAGATTCGGGTTTTTGTGGATGTAGACGGCGACGGTTCGGCCGATTTCCGGGTGATCCTGGATGGGGTAACGTCGGTTTCTGCGGGTGATTTCATCCTCTGAAGGGGCAATTTAAAGCATGAGCGAGGGTACAGGCGATGCGCGCCAAATAGCATTGCGTTTCAATCTGGCCTTGGCGTCGCGCGGGTTTATTGAGGACCCGTTTGCGACCTATGACGCCTTGCTGGCGCATGTGCCGGTATTGCGTCAGCCGGACGGTTCAGTGGTGATCTGTCGGCACCGCGATCTTGACATGATTTACCGCGACACAACGCGGTTTTCATCCGATAAAAAGGCGCTGTTCGGGCCGGTGTTTGGCGTGGGCTCGCCTTTGTTTGAACATCACACAACCTCGTTGGTGTTCTCTGATCCGCCGTTGCACACAAGGGTGCGCAAAATCATGACCTCGGCGCTGGCCCCGCGCGCCTTGGCGCGGATGGAGCCGGGGCTGATCGCTACGGTGGACCTGTTGCTGGACCAGATGGCGGGGCAGGAAGATGTTGACCTGATCGGCGATTTTGCGGCGTCGATTCCGATCCAGATAATCGGTAACCTGCTGGACATCCCAATGGAAGAGCGCGGGCCTTTGCGCGACTGGTCACTGGCCATTCTGGGCGCATTAGAACCTTCGCTGAGTGCCGCGCAATTGGCGCGCGGGCAACAGGCGGTCGTCGAATTCAAAGGCTACTTGCGCGATCTGATTGCCCGCAGGCGCGCCCGTCCGGGGGATGTCGAGGTCGATGTGCTGACCCGGTTGATTCAGGGGGTGGGCCCGGACGAACAGTTAAGCGAGATCGAGTTGATCCAGAACTGTATTTTCATCCTAAATGCCGGGCATGAGACCACCACCAATCTGATTGGCAACGGCCTGGCGCTGCTGCATGACCATCCGGACCAAAAGGCCCGTTTACTGGATGATCCGGCGTTGGTGGCCTCTGCTGTCGAGGAAATTTTGCGGGTTCGCTCGCCCAATCAGCTGGGCAATCGCGAAACAACTGAAAGGGTTGAAATTGGCGGCGTCGATATTGCGGCAGGGACCAACCTGCATCTGATAATAGGTGCGGCCAACCGCGATCCGGAGGTGTTTGAAGCGCCGCATGTATTTGACGTCACCCGCAAACCCAACCGGCATCTGGCATTTGCCGGCGGGCCACATATCTGCGTCGGGCTGACCCTGGCGCGGATGGAGGGGCGGATTGCTTTGGGCCGGTTTTTGCAGCGGTTCCCCGATTTTGAGATATTGCCGGGACGGGTGCCGGGCGGGCGCATGCGGTTTCACGGCTATGCGTCGCTGCCAGCCAGAATTTTCTGAAGCGAGTCCGTAGGGTGCGTGATTTTACGCACCATTCCTGTCGAAAAAAAGGTGCGTGAAATCACGCACCCTACGGTGAACAAACTGGTTTTGCTTTTACCCGCCCCAGGTGCGGATCACGCCGCAATCCATATGGGTAAAGTTTGAGCGGGAATAGCGCCC
The DNA here is from genome assembly GCA_030625695.1 of Paracoccaceae bacterium. Taxonomy (GTDB): domain Bacteria; phylum Pseudomonadota; class Alphaproteobacteria; order Rhodobacterales; family Rhodobacteraceae; genus NVQY01. Next base: position 3,030 of record DAOUQK010000195.1, read on the forward strand.
GACACCGCCGCCGTTGCAGGCAGTGGCGGCACGTGCCACCTGGCTGACCGAACGGGAAGACAGGCGCAGATCTGCCGCTTTTCCAACCATATGCAGGGAATTCTTGGCCACACGGCGCGAACGACGCCGCAGCATCGCGTTGGTGGCCGGGCTGCGATAGCCCGACAGCAACATGTAAGGTTCGTTGGCATCCAAAAGGTTATGCGAAGCGGTCATGATATCCAACGTGCGCAGGTCGATCTTTTTGACCTGATCCGTGCGCCAGTCGCGCATGAAATAGTTCACTTCCTTGATCGCGTCCTTGATGTATTTGCCGTCGATCCAATAGATCATGTCAATCCGTTCGCCAGTACGCCCGGAATACATGCGGATGCGGCGGATATCACCGCTGCCACGCAAAAAGCCTGCTGCTTTAGAGAAGGTGGGAGCTGCCACCAGTGTTGTAGCCGCGAACGCACCCAAAAGAGCACGTCGGGTCAAGCCCGTTTTTGTTAGTTCTGCCATATCACTGCGTTGTCCCGTACGCTATTATTGTCTAAACCTGCCTCGTGCACGATGTTACGTGCACCACCAGTATCCATCCCCAGATGCCGATTTTATGGCATGGAACCGTTAACAATCCAAGTTTGGATTTTCATAAAATTTTGTTGTTAGGCAAAATAGGCGATTTTTCGCGCAAAAGGGGAACTTTCCTGCTAGATGCCCCTATGCACCAACGCCAGAATCAATATGTAGCTAACTTATTTGTGAATGGACAAGGCGTGTCCGGCCACACAAAATGCTGCAACTGTCTATTATTTTGACCATTTTTCGCAAGTTTGAGGAGCAAATCACATGAAAAACCGGCTCACCCTATCGCTGACTGGCGCGTTTTTCGCGTTTTTTGCCCTCGTTGCAACATTTACCGCAGGTCCCGCCATCGCTCAGGTAACGGCCTTTAAACAGGCGGTCGCCGAGGCGTCGTTTGGCAATGAACAGGTTGGTGCCTACTATCGCTCTAAGAATTACCAACCCTTGTGGACTGGCGAGGGTGAAGTGTTCAAAGCCCGTCGCGCAGCGCTGTTTCAGACGCTCGAAGGCGTTTCTCTGCATGGTCTGCCCGCCTCACGGTATGACACCAACGCCTTGATGGCGCAGATGCGCGATGTTCGTACCACCCGCGATCTGGGCATGGTCGAGGTGGCGATATCAAAGATGTTTGTGCGATATGCGCGCGACGTGCAAAAGGGCATGCTGATTCCGTTAACAATCGACGACGGAATGCAGCGCGAAGTGATCTATGCCGATAACGCGACCTATCTGACCGGGATGGAAGGCACGGCTGATCCGCAGGCCTATATGCGCGCTCTACCGCCCACCAGCCGGGAATACCTTGCATTGATGAAAGAAAAGCTGCGCCTCGAAGAGTTGATGCGCAACGGCGGCTGGGGCGGAAAAGTGCCGTCAACCAAGTTCAAACCGGCCGCCACGGGTGACGAGGTTGTTATGCTGCGTAACCGGTTGATCACCTTGGGATATATGAGTGCAAGTGCTTCAGGAAGCTATGACTCCAAGCTGGAAAAAGCAGTGCAGCGGTTTCAGATCGCACATGGGCTTGAGGCCGACGGCGTGGCCGGGCAAGGCACAATTGTCGAGATCAACAAGCCGGTATCGGCGCGTCTGAAGGCGGTTGTCGTGGCGATGGAGCGGGAACGCTGGTTGCCGAGTGAACGTGGTGAACGTCATGTGCTGGTCAATCTGGCCGATTTCCATGCGCAGGTCATCGACAACGGTTTCGTTACTTTCCGGACCCGTTCTGTTGTCGGCAAAAACCAAAGCGACCGGCGCAGTCCTGAGTTTTCCGATGTGATGGAATATATGGTCATCAACCCAAGCTGGCATGTGCCGCGCTCAATTATGGTCAAGGAATACCTGCCGCAATTGCAGCGCAACCCGGGTTCGAATTCGCATCTGAAAATAACTGACCGTCGGGGCCAGGTGGTGGATCGGGCAAGTGTTGACTTTAGCCAGTTTACCAAGACCAATTTCCCGTTTGACATGACCCAGCCTCCGGGTGGGCGCAACGCGCTGGGATTGGTCAAGTTCATCTTCCCGAACAAGCACAATATCTATCTGCACGATACCCCGGCCAAAAGCCTGTTCAAACGGGAATCGCGGGCCTTTTCGCATGGCTGTATCCGCCTGCAGGACCCGTTTGATTTTGCCTATACGCTGCTTGGGCGTCAAAGTTCCGAACCTAAGGAGCTGTTTCATTCGACGCTTCGGACCCGCCGCGAAACCAAGCTACACCTGGAACAGCCGCTTCCGGTGCATCTGATCTATCGCACCGCCTTTACCACGCTCAAAGGCGGGGTCGAGTTTCGCCGCGATGTTTACGGGCGCGACGCCAAAATCTGGAATGCACTTAGTCAGGCCGGTGTGAACCTGCCGGCAGGGGTGGAACTGGCCAGCATTCAGGAGTAATCACTGGCCCAAAGCAACCGATGCTGAGGGCCAGATTTTCATGTCTTATACAATTGCGCAGATTGGTGACGCGTTGCAGGCCAAAGTGGCCGGTGACGCCAACCTGATAATTGCCCGCGCAGCCGAGCCTGCACAGGCCGGACCGGATGATCTGGCGCTGGCAATGTCGCCGAAATATGCCGACAATTTAGGCCGTGCACGGGCGGCTGTGCTGTGGCCCGGTGCCGACTGGCAAGGGCTGGGTCTGAAGGCGGCGATTTTTGTGGAACGCCCGCGGATGGCCCTTTCAGGGCTGACGGCGATGCTGGATCCGGGGCAGGGGTTTGGCGCTGGAATCCATACCTCGGCGGTGATTGATCCCACCGCCCGGATTGGCGATGGCGTCAGCATTGGGCCCTTAAGCGTCATCAGTGCCGGTGCGCAGATTGGCGCAGGGTCCGTGATTGGCCCGCATTGCGTGATTGGCACCGACGCGACCTTGGGCGAAGGGGCATTCCTGCGCGAAATGGTCAGTATCGGGGCGCGTGCCCAGATTGGCGCGCGCTTTATCGCCCAACCCGGCGCGCGTATTGGCGTTGACGGGTTTTCTTATGTCACCCCCGAGGTGTCGGGGGTTGAGGTGGCGCGCCAGACCATGGGTGACCAGGGCGACACCAAACCACAAAGCTGGATCCGCATTCATTCACTGGGGGCGGTGCGGATAGGCGATGATGTTGAAGTCGGGGCCAATTGCACCATCGACAATGGCACCATCCGTGACACGGTGATCGGCGATGGATGCAAGCTCGATAATCAGGTGCATCTGGGTCATAATGTTGTGATGGGGCGCGATTGCCTGATTGCCGGACAGTCCGGGCTTTCCGGCTCGGTAACCCTTGGCAACAACGTCATTATGGGGGGCCAGTCGGGCGTTGCCGATAATACGTTTGTTGGCGACAACGCGATTATTTCGGGCGGCACCAAGGTACTGTCGAATGTGCCTGCCGGACGGGTGATGATGGGCTATCCTGCCGTCAAGATGACCACCCATACCGATATCTACAAGGCGCAGCGGCGTCTGCCGCGATTGGCGCGCGATGTGGCTGCGTTGAAAAAGGCCATGTTCAAAGACGGTACAGAGGCTTAGACTTTGGTGGGCATAAAGGGTTCTGGGATGAATATCCGCGACAAGGTCATGCAGATCATTGCCGAAATGGCGATTCTGGAGGTTGAGGACGTGCGCGAAGAGTCGACGCTGGAGAGCCTTGGCATCGACTCGCTGGGTCTGGTTGAAAGCATCTTTGCCATCGAGGAAGAATTCGACATTTCCATCCCGTTCAATGCCAATGACCCAAACGAAGGCGATTTTGATATCACCAGCGTGGCAACAATCATTGCGGGCATCGAAAAACTGGTCGCCGCGCGTCCATGAACCGCGTGGTGATCACCGGGGCCGGAACGATCAATGCGCTGGGGCATTCGGTTGCGGATACCTGCGAGGCCATGCGTGAAGGGCGCTGTGGCATTGGCCCGTTGGAGTTTCGCGATGTTGACCGGCTGTCGATCCGCATTGGCGGGCAGGTGCGCGGGTTTGAACCGGCAGAACAGTTCAACCGCCAGCAATTGTCGCTGTATGACCGGTTCACCCAATTCACCCTGATTGCCGCGCGCGAGGCCATCGAACAGGCCGGGGT
>DAOUQK010000234.1 GCA_030625695.1 Paracoccaceae bacterium
TTCGCGATGCCGTCACCTGCGCCGGTTACCCGCAAGGCTATTGAAATGGCCAAGCTGGGGGACATGGCGGCGTTGCGGCTGTGCTTAGAGCGGATTACGCCACCCAGAAAGGATGCACCAGTGTCGTTTGACCTTCCGTCCGAGAGCGCCAAAGACGCCTCACAGGCGACCCATACGAGGGAAACCGTGATAAGCTGGTGACGCTTCTGGCCAAACGCAATTGCGCGCCCGATGTTGCTGCCCCCCGCTGTCGATCAAGGAACTTGAACATTTCGCGGTACAGGACGGACCACCAGCTTTCATAGCAAAGGTGATACTCAAAGTAAGGGGGCACGAATAAATGGCGACGCGAGACCTCAAGAACCGCCTGGAGAAAGTATCGCAGGGACGCCAACGCCTCACGGTCGTGTTTGCGCCGCCGGGGGCCGATCCACGGGAATTCCATTATCAAGTGTTTGGCTCAAGCACGGATGTTGTTGTTCTTGATGGTGGAGACCGGGATTTGTGATTGTGGGAATCCGCCCTTCACGAAGATGACGCAAACGGCCCTTTGCGGGCATCTACGAATGGCTTGAATGCTGCATTGCGGCCCGCCGAACCTGCCGTTCGTGCATGTCGCAGCATTAACTAGCCTTGGCTGTTTGCAACACGGACAATTGCGGACCTTCATACGCTCAGACGTTTTTGCCAGATTTGGTGAACAAGGAAACACGCGTTGGTGAAACATTAAGGGGCACCGGCTCACTTGACTCGACAAAAGATAAAAAATATGAGAATGACATCATATTCATTTTTGAGTCCTCATGTTTCAACCAGCCCCTCAAATCCAGACACCCTTGAAAGACGTGGAATTCAAGTTTTCGAACGAATTGATGCGTTTGGCCAAGAGCCGCCGTAAAGGTGAGCGGACTAAGGCCGCGATTCAGAGTGCGCTGTGTCATTGTCTGGAAAGGTCCTCTCCTACTGTCCTGACAGTGGCCGATATTTGCGACCAAGCCGGGTTGGCGCATGGAACGTTCTATATCTACTTCTCGGATCGGAATGCACTGATCGGGGAGGTGGTGTTGCGCTTCATTGACTTTGTTCAAAAGGAAATGCGCGCGGCTTCACAGCAGCAACCGGCGGATGCGGCCCGAGCGGCGACGACGGCTTATATCATTCTTTTTGAAAACAATCGCGGTCTGATGAAGTGCTTGCTCAATCATCTTGATGGGCTTCCAGAGGCGCGACTGGCCTTTCAATCCCTGAACCGGGAATGGCTGGAAGGCGTGGTGGCATCGACCGCGCGGCTATGGGCCAAAAAGGGACATCCGGTTGACCACGACGAATTGATGCGCCGCGCCTATGCCCTAGGAGGAATGACGGATCAGTATCTGAGCGGTCTTCTGCTGTCCAACGACCCGAACATGCTGGCGATTTCCCGGGACCGGGCGGAGGTGACAAATACACTTACCCTGCTCTGGCAGCGAGGAATGGAACCGTGACATTGACAGCTAAGGCCGAAACCATGAGCCGTCTTGAGTTGCGGCAACTAAATCAGGCGGCCTGGGAAAATCAGAGCGCATATGTCGTCTCGAATTCCCAGTTTTATCAAGACCTCTGGGCTGGGGTTCAGCCGCCGAAAGACCTGCGTGATCTTCCCGATCTGCCCTTGTCTGACAAGGCTCAGCTTCGGGTATCGCAGGCAGATCACCCACCGTTTGGCAACTATCTTGCCGCCACAAGGCGTGAAGCTGTCCGCCTTCACCGAACTTCGGGAACAACAGGTCAGGCCATGAACCTGGCGCTGTCGGCGCAGGACTGTAGGATAACCGAAATCGTCGGTGGAAGGGCGCAGCGGTCTGCGGGCCTGGGACCAGAGCATACGGTGGCTCATTGTCTGAACTACCAGATGTGGATGGGTGGTCTGACCGACCATATGACGCTTCAGGAGACCGGGGCCCTGGTAATACCTTTCGGTGTTGGCAGTACAGAACTGCTTATCCACACAATAATGGAGGTTGGTGTTACGGCCATTTCCTGCACCCCGTCTTACCCCGCCGTTTTGGAACGCGTGATTGACGAGAAATTTTCGGGGCTTGCACCGCGTGATCTGGGGCTCAAGCTGGGTCTGTTCGGCGGAGAGGCGGGGCTTGACGACCCCGCTCTGCGGGCCAGGTTGAAAGAAACCTGGGGAATGGAGCCGCGCAACGCGAATTTTGGCGTTTCTGATGTCTTCTCAAATTTTGCAGCACAGTGCGAACACGACACTCGTCTGCATTTTCTAGCCTCCGATGTGCTTTTCCCTGAGCTCATAGACCCCGACAGCACCGAGCCACTGCCGATTGAACCCGGCACCGTCGGTGAACTCGTGCTTACCCATCTTGTGCGGGATTGCCAGCCTTTGGTCCGGTTTCGGACCGGCGACATCATTGCAATTGATGAAATCGACCCTTGCCAGTGTGGCTGCACCGGGTTCAGGTTCCGGGTGGTTGGTCGGTCGGATGACATGATTGTTGTGCGCGGGCTTAACATGTTCCCAACAATGGTGGCCGCAGTGGTCAGCGGGTTCGCTGAACTGACCGGTGATTATCGGATCATTCTGGATCAGCCGCCACCGTATGACGTTTTGCCGGTTCATGTTGAACTGGCGTCGGGCATCGAGCGGTCCACCGGCCTGAGTGAACAGATCGAGCGTAAATTCAAAAAAGCCCTAGGGGTGACGACAAAGCTGACGTTGCTCCCGAAGGGATCATTCGAAGTGACCGAGGGCAAAACCCGGCGTGTCTTAAGGAGCTACCAATGAGCGACGCAACCTTTTCAACCATCCTTAGTACTCTTGGTGACAAGGGTGTTCGGACGATTTCGCTGAACCGACCCGACAGTCTGAATGCGATGAACCGGCAGCTGGTCGACGATGTGGCCCGTGCTTTCGACCACGCCAATGCCGACCCTGCAACGCGGGCGATCATTTTTACCGGAGAAGGCCGGGCCTTTTGTGCCGGAGACGATCGACGTGAGCACGTTCACCCGGAATCCGAAGAGGAAGCCCGCGATCTCGTGCTGGCCATACAGCGCGCCACGCACGCCATTACTTTTGGCGCCAAGCCGGTTGTCGGTGCGATTAATGGCTGGGCTGTAGGTGGCGGTTTTGAATGGGCCATCAACTGTGATTTCCCGATTTGGGGTGAGAGCGCCAAAGGCTTTTTCCCGGAAGTGTCGCTCAACTTGTTTGTGACGGGGGCGGTGACATCGTTACTTCCGGCCATGGTTGGGCTGCACAAAGCACGCGAGATGCTGTTTTTTGGCGACAAATATGGCGCGGCTGACCTGTTGTCGATGGGGGTTGCATGGGCTGTAGCCCCTGACGGGGAACTACTTGCCAGAGCTCAGGAAACAGCAGAGCGGCTTGCCGACCTGCCACCCCTTTCAATACGCGCTATGAAACGTGTTCTGAATTCGGGCGCATCGACCGACCTGAACCGAGCCCTTCAACTGGAAACTGAGGCGACTGTGGCCGGGTTTCTGGACCCAGAGACGACCAGACTTCTATCGGCATTTTGAGGCCGACTTTTGGGAAACACCCTTCTTTGGCCAAGGTCTCCTTGGGTTCTGACCGGGCCGCTGCAGTGCAGAACGGAAACGCTTTTTGGCTATCTGTTGTAGGTCCGCTTCTGAAACAAGCACCAATCAGGCTCGCAGCCGCAGAGAACGGCTAGTTCCCGCCCTTTAAGTCGAATGTGCATGGTGCAGCAATCAGGCCAATTCGCTCTCCCTTCAGGGTCACGAACGGCCCAATGCGGAGGCTGACCGCTGCGGTGCGGCGGGTCGTGCAGAACGCAACATTTGGAAGGTGTTATCGTCCTCTCTGCGGGATAAGATCAGACATTCACTGCGATGGAAAATTTTTGTCGAACAGGAAACTGGTCATCAAAGTATACGTCCGAGAAGTGCTGCGATTGAGCGTTCGCTTCGGCTCCGAAGACCTTCCAATACCTCTAATGCAAAGACCGTTCTCGCCTGAACTAGAACCCGTCAAACCTAATTTCTTTGTTGTATGAGATCTGCGCCCTTTTCGGCGATCATGATTATGGCGGCGTTGGGGTTTCCGCTGACCATTGTTGGCATGATCGAAGCATCACAGATGCTTAGCCCATCGATGCCGTTAACAGAAAGATCGGGTCCGACCACTGCCCCCTCGTCCAAGCCCATTTTGCATGTACTGGTCGGATGCCATATGGTTGTTGCGTTCCGTCGGACATGATCCGCGACTTCGGCGTCGCAGTTGAATGCGGGCAGCGCCTTGCCTGCGCGGATTGAGGCGAATGCGAGAGAATTCAGCAATTCGGTATGAAACTTCACCATTTCGACGCTGATCCTTAGATCATCCGGGTCAGACAGATAGTTCGGATCGATCAACGGTGGATCAAGCGGGTTCGAGGACCCGAGCGTCAGCGTACCACGGCTTTTAGATCGGGTCGGCCAGCCACTCAGAATGATCTTGCTGCGGTCGGGCATACCATCGACGCGGGATGGCTCCCAGACGCCGGGGAGCATGAAAACCTGACACTGCGGGTACTCAGTGCCGGCATCAACAGAATAAAACGCACCAACATCAAGGTAATGCGTCGCTAGAATGCCACCACCAGTCTGCTCGAACTCGGTCAGGGCACTACCGAACCGATCTGGGACTTGGCCGAAGACAGCGTCAGGATCGGATACATTCGCAATGACCGGGCCATTGCCCAGATGGTCTTCCAGATTTTGGCCAACCGCAGGCAGGTCGCAGACGATCTTGATGCAATGGTCGGACAGATGATCGGCAGGACCAAGGCCGGACAGCATCATGATATGAGGTGATCCGATCGAACCAGCGGATAGTACGATTTCCCGCTCGGAGCGCAGGGTCTGCAACCTCCGCCCTTCGGCCAGAACCTCCACACCAATGGCCCGGCTCTTCTCGACCACGATACGCAAAAGCTGCGTATTCTTGAGGATCGTCAGGTTCGGCCTGTGGCGCACCGGATCCAGATAGGCCTCTGCCGTGCTGCTGCGTCGGCCGTTGCGCGTGGTCGCCTGGAAATAGCCACAGCCCTCCTGTCGGGCCCCGTTGAAATCGGGATTGAAAGACAGGCCCTTAGATTGGGCAGCTTCCAGGAAAAGATTGCATGTCGGATGGCGATGTTGGTTGGTCTCGACACCCAGCGGGCCGGTATCGCCGTGCCATTCGTCGGCAAAATCAGCGTTAGTTTCCGCCTTGCGAAAATAGGGCAGTACGTCGGAATAGGACCATCCAGTGTTGCCCATTTGCGCCCAGGCATCATAGTCCCCTGCGTTTCCCCGAACATATGCCATGTAATTCAGGACGCTGGTGCCTCCTATCACGCGTCCGCGGGGATAGGGTATCCGCCTGTCAAACAACTCTCTTTGTGGCGTCGTTGTGAACGCCCAGTCCGCCCGGGTGTTCTGCATCCAGGACGCGGCCCCTGGCACAGGCGCAAGGCGGGCATCCGGTTCGCCCCCGGCTTCGATTAGAGCGACCTTACAGGTGCTGTCTTCGCTCAATCGATGGGCTAGAACGCAACCTGCCGATCCTGCGCCAATGATTATGTAGTCGTAGCTGTCTGTCATAAATAAAGTTTTGCACATGCGGGTTGGCAATAACAGCAGCATTTCCCCGAACGAAGGTAAACGCTTAGCATGACCTCGCTGAAAACTATAGCCTCGCCTCTGAGCATTGGGAAGGTTGTCGGGCGGCCTTGTCACTTTGGACTCGGAGTCGCCTTGCGCCAATTCAGATAGGAATACCGTTTCAGGCTCAGTTGTTCTCGGCTTTCAACTTCTTGGCGTGAATGGCCGCTTTCGAGGTGTGCGTGAGTTCGCTTTGCACCGGCAGAGAATGACAGCAATCCGCGAATTTTGTTGAAAAACTCTTCTTGATTTGAGGCCCTTTGGCTGATTCAATTTCCGCATGGATTTGGGGGGGTGAGCACGATGATGGGTCCGAAACAGGAAGCGCAGGCGGCGTTATTCTATGAGTTCTCGCTCGAAGATCA
>DAOUQK010000384.1 GCA_030625695.1 Paracoccaceae bacterium
TATGCCGATGTAAACCGGATGTTCGGTGATATTGTCAAAGTAACACCCAGCTCCAAAGTCGTCGGTGATATGGCTTTGATGATGGTTTCCCAGGGGCTTAGCCGGTCTGAGGTCGAAGACCCGGATGTGGACGTGGCGTTCCCCGACAGTGTGATCGACATGATGCGCGGCAATCTTGGCCAACCTCCCGGCGGATTTCCCGAGGCGTTGATTGCCAAGGTTCTGAAAGGCGAAGCGCCCAATACTGAACGCCCCGGCAAACATCTGGACCCGGTTGATTTTGAGGCCGCGCGGGCCGAGGCATCAGCCGAGATGGAAGGTAAGCCGGTCGATGACGAAGATCTGAACGGATATCTGATGTATCCAAAAGTGTTCCTCGACTATATGGGCCGCCACCGCACCTATGGCCCGGTGCGCACCCTGCCGACGCATACGTTCTTTTACGGGATGGAGCCGGGCGACGAGATTACCGCCGAAATCGACCCCGGCAAGACGCTGGAAATCCGCCTGCAGGCGGTGGGAGAAACCAACGAAGACGGCGACGTTAAGGTGTTCTTCGAACTCAACGGTCAACCCCGCGTCATCCGCGTGCCCAACCGTCTGGTGAAATCCGAAACCGCAGCAAGGCCCAAGGTCGAAGCGGGCAATGCGAACCATATTGGCGCACCTATGCCCGGGGTTGTGGCATCGATAGCAGTACAGGCGGGGGCCAAGGTAAAGGCCGGAGATCTGTTGCTGACGATTGAGGCGATGAAGATGGAAACCGGTATCCACGCGGAACGCGACGCCACGATCAAGGCGCTGCATGTGCAGCCGGGTGCCCAGATTGACGCCAAGGATCTTCTGGTGGAATTGGCAGAGTAAACCGACCTGAAAAATAGGAGTTCACTAGGCCCACCCTACATAAACTTCGGGCGGTCAGGAATTAGACGGAGTGGGGTTATAGACGTATGGTTTTCGTGGTGATTGACCCGTTATCACGCACCGTTTGAATGATGATTTCGATCATTTCAAACTGCGACTCTGCGCTGATATCCTCAAAATAAATATGACTGGGCCAAGGCTGTGACAGGCTGGATTCGTCTGGCGGTCCGATTTCCTCACAGACACTTCTTACCGCAGCCACATATTCACGGGCCGTTTCGGCAATATCCTGCTTGGCCAGTTCCAGATCGCCGACGCTGTTGGCGTCAACCTGTGAAGAGCCGATGCCAAGGGTCAATGGCACGTTGCGCAAAATGGCCTGCTCCTGATAAAAAGATACCGGCACCCGGTCGGCCTCTAGCCGGATGATGAACTTGGGGCAAACGCTGTGCTTCAAATCGGTCAGTTCTAAAAGGCTGATGCTGTCCGATGTGGCAGCCGCGCTCGAACGGCGGCGCGAGCCACGGTTCTTCTTTTTCGCCAGGGTCACATAGTCGCCGCGATAATTGCAATCAAACAGTCGGTCGGCCCAGGGTTTGCCATCTGTCATCCGGCGCATTGAACGGATTGCCATGGTCTTACAATTGTCCGGCCCGATGAAAAACGGCGACCCGGATGCGTCCGACAGTTCGATCCAGCCATTGGGAAACTCGCCCAGAAAATGCTCGATCCAGGGGCAAAGGACTTGATCAGCCAGGTGATCCAGCAGCCTGTTGACCAGATCGGGATCATGCACCACATCCGCCAGCAAGGGCTCCTGCCCGTAAATATCGGCCGCAAGGCTGTAGGGCGCGGATATTTGCAGCAATGGTGCTATGCCAGTCAACCGTTCGGTGGCGCGCAGAATATCGTTGATAATCTTTGGTACGCCGCTGTCGAAATCGGGCGTGGTCAGCGTGTCCCATGTGTCACGGGTGATCAACACCTGATCGGGGTCGGCGCCGGGCGGAAATTTGTCGGGGTACATCATCTTTTGCCCCAGCGCCTCGCAGGTGAAGGCATAAAGCGCCCAGACTGTATAATGTTTCTGGATGCCCAGCAGTCGGGCGATAATCAGGTTGGCACGCGCATAGCGATCCGGGTCGGTTTTGTAATATTCAGCCGATTCAATACCATAAAGGTCATTTAGCACTGTTAAGGCAATCATGTGCACCGAACCGCTGACATGCACTTGGCCAGTGGGGGCGGGTTCGGCGAAATGCGCGTCCAAATCACCGGCAATCGCCGCGTCAAAGATTTCTTTCAGCCGGGTTCTGGCGTCAGCCTCGCCGGACTGCCAACGTGACAACAGATGCAGACCGGATGGGAAGTGAAGCTCTTCGATCATCGGGACACCCTTTGTTTAATGCATATGCAAGGCTGGATTGTCGTCTCCAGTCAAAGCAGGGGTTCCGGGCCGCTCCTGTAAGAAATACGACTAATATTTGCCGCTTTGCGCCAAATTTTGAAATTGGCCGGAACTTGTGGATTTTTGCGAAGATCAGGGGTTTTCGCATGATCATTGTAATAGCAACCTTTGAGGGCTCCCCCACGGAACGTCCGCCACCCACCATGTTTCAGTTGGCAAGCACAGAATGCTCTGCCAGTATTTCCGCCAAATTACAGGAGAAGAAGACATGCTCATAATCACCCCGATCTATGCCGGATTACTGGCCGTCTTGTTTTTCTGGCTTTCCTTGCGGGTCAGCCTGATCCGCATGAAAGGGCCGACCCCTGATGACGCGGCGGTTAACAGGCTGCGCCGCGCGGTCCGCGCGCAGGGCAATGCGTCGGAATACATCCCGCTGGGCCTGATCATGGTGCTGATACTGGAAATACAGGGCGCACCTTATTGGCTGGTGCATGTGTTTGGCTTGGCATTGCTGGTCGGTCGAATTGGTCACTTTGTCAGTTTCACACTGCCTTCGGCAAGGTTCTTGACCCAGATTTCAATTGTTCTGACCTACAGCATGATCTGTTTTTCCGGCCTTTTTGTTCTTTATTACGCGGCAATCTGAGAGGCATCGGGACTG
>DAOUQK010000043.1 GCA_030625695.1 Paracoccaceae bacterium
CCGCCCCGCGTTGTATTGCCAATCCGGAACAGCCCATCATCCCCCAGGGACACAGACACCACCGGCCAGTCAAAATCCGCTTCGTCACGATCGCGGTGCTGCGCCAGCCGCGCCTCGGCCCCATAATAATTGATCAGACAGCAATCCGGTTGCCGGTCCAGCCCGGTCACCTGATCCCAGATATCCAAAATCTGTTCCGGAATGTCGGGCCAGAGCGCGCCACCCGGATGGTGCGTTTCATAGCGATAGCCGCTGCGGTCCGAATACCAGCCAAACCGCCCGGCAGAGGTCATTCGCACGGTCATTGTCCGCCCATAAGGTGTTTCGGGTGAAAACAGAGGTGCCGCCTTTAAAACCGGACGCAGCGCCTGAATAAGGGATTCCTGCTGGGCCCGGGTCAGAAATGATTTCAGCACCTTGAACCCGCGAATATCGATAATTTGCGTCAATTCTTCCCCAATCCCAGACGACATGCGTCACAATTGTTCACAGATTAGTAAAATCCGGCCCTCATGGGCGGTTGCAGGTGTGCATATCGCTCCCTATATACGCCGAGACGCACGGTAAGTCGTGCACGAAAATCGAGGCATGAATGCCATAAAGGGTTCTTACCTCGGGTCATCGCCTTAAGGCAAAAAGGGATAAATGCTATGAGCAAAGTAATCGGAATCGACCTTGGAACCACCAACTCTTGTGTGGCCATCATGGATGGCGCGCAACCGAAGGTTATCGAAAACTCGGAAGGGGCGCGGACAACCCCGTCGATCGTCGCCTTTACGGATGACGAACGTCTGGTCGGCATGGCCGCCAAACGGCAGGCCGTCACCAACCCGGGGAACACCATCTTTGGCGTCAAACGTCTGGTAGGGCGTCGCAATGACGACGTAAACCTTGCGAAAGACAAAAAGAACCTGCCGTTCGACGTGGTTGACGGTGGTAACGGCGACGCATGGATCCAAGCTAAGGGTGAGAAATACTCCCCTGCTCAGATTTCCGCCTTTATCCTTGGCAAGATGAAAGAAACCGCCGAGAGCTATCTTGGCGAGGATGTCACCCAAGCGGTCATCACCGTTCCTGCGTATTTCAACGACGCCCAGCGTCAGGCGACCAAAGACGCCGGCAAGATTGCTGGCCTCGAAGTGCTGCGGATCATCAACGAACCGACAGCGGCGGCGCTGGCCTATGGTCTGGACAAGACTGAAACCCACACCATTGCGGTTTATGACCTTGGTGGTGGTACATTCGACGTAACCATTCTGGAAATCGACGACGGGTTGTTCGAAGTCAAATCCACCAACGGTGACACGTTCCTTGGCGGCGAAGATTTTGACATGCGCATCGTCAACTATCTGGCGGGTGAGTTCAAAAAGGAAAACGGCGTTGACCTGACCAAGGACAAGATGGCGCTTCAGCGGCTTAAGGAAGCTGCCGAAAAGGCCAAGATCGAATTGTCCTCGACCAACCAGACCGAGATCAACCAGCCGTTCATCTCGATGGACCCGAACGGTGGTCAGCCATTGCACATGGTCATGAAACTGACCCGTGCGAAGCTGGAAAGCCTGGTTAATGACCTGATCAAAGCGTCGATGAAGCCTTGTGCGGCCGCGTTGAAAGACGCTGGTATGTCGCCCGGCGACGTAGACGAGATTGTTTTGGTTGGCGGTATGACCCGCATGCCGAAAGTGGTCGAAGAAGTGACCAAGTTCTTCGGCAAGGAACCGCACAAGGGCGTGAACCCGGACGAAGTTGTTGCCATGGGTGCCGCCATTCAGGCCGGTGTTCTTCAGGGTGACGTCAAAGACGTGGTCCTGCTCGACGTGACACCTTTGTCGCTGGGTATCGAAACCCTTGGCGGCGTGTTCACCCGTCTGATCGACCGCAACACCACGATCCCGACCAAAAAGTCGCAAATATTCTCGACGGCTGAAGACAACCAGAACGCCGTGACCATCCGGGTGTTCCAGGGCGAACGGGAAATGGCCGCGGACAACAAGATCCTTGGTCAGTTCAACCTTGAAAACATCCCGCCAAGCCCGCGTGGCATGCCACAGATCGAAGTGACGTTTGATATCGACGCCAACGGCATCGTCTCGGTTGGGGCGATGGACAAGGGCACCGGTAAAGAACAGAAAATCACCATTCAGGCCTCTGGTGGTCTGTCGGATGATGACATCGAGAGCATGGTGCGCGACGCCGAAGAAAATGCCGAGGCGGACAAGGAACGTCGCGAGCTGATCGAAGCCAAGAACCAGGCTGAAAGCCTGATCCACTCGACCGAAAAATCGATGGAGGAACATGCCGACAAGGTTGATCCAACCACCATCGAGGCGATCGAGCTGGCGATTGTCGCCCTGAAGGACGAGTTGGAGACAGAAGACGCCGGCAAGATCAAATCCGGTATCCAGAACGTCACCGAAGCGGCAATGAAGCTGGGCGAAGCGATCTATAAATCCAGCATGGAAGAGGCCGAAGACGGCCCAGCCGCCGCTGATCAGGCACCGGGTGATGACGATATTGTCGACGCCGATTTCGAAGATCTCGACGACGACAAGCGCTCTTAAGGGCCGGTTCGAAACAACTAAATTGGGCCGGCCCGGCAACGGGCCGGCCCACCGCATTTGGCGGGGATGAGGTAAAGCAATGGCAAAACGCGATTTTTACGACGTGCTGGGCGTCTCGAAAGGGGCCGCAGACGACGAGATCAAAAAGGCCTATCGCAAAAAGGCCAAAGAACTGCACCCGGATCGCAACGCCGACAATCCTGAGTCCGAATCCCTGTTCAAAGAAGCCAACGAAGCTTATGAAATCCTGAAAAGTGCCGAGAAAAAGGCCGCTTATGACCGTTTCGGCCATGCGGCCTTTGACGGCAGCATGGGAGGCGGCGGCGGTGGACGCCCCGGCCAGGGCTTTGGCGGCGGCGATTTCTCGTCGGCTTTCTCAGACGTGTTCGACGACTTGTTTGGCGACTTTATGGGTGGTCAACGCGGCGAGGGCGGACGTCGCGCCGCGCGCGGTTCGGACCTGCGCTATAATTTACGTGTATCGCTGGATGACGCGTTTTCCGGCATGCAGAAAACCATTAATGTGCCCACCGCAGTTGCGTGTTCAAAGTGCGACGGATCGGGTGCCGAAGGCGGAGTCGAACCAACCTCTTGCCCAACCTGTTCAGGCATGGGCAAGGTCCGCGCGCAACAAGGGTTCTTTACGGTTGAACGCACCTGTCCAACCTGTTCGGGCATGGGTCAGATCATCAAAAACCCCTGCAAATCCTGCCAGGGTGCGGGCCGCGTCGAAAAAGACCGCGCCCTTAACGTCAATATCCCGGCTGGCGTCGAAACCGGCACCCGCATCCGTCTTGCTGGCGAAGGCGAGGCCGGTATGCGCGGCGGCCCACCCGGCGACCTGTATATCTTTGTCGAAGTCGAGGTCCACGACCTGTTTGAGCGCGACAGCCTGAACCTTTATTGCCGCGTACCGGTTTCCATGGCCAAGGCAGCGCTGGGCGGGTCCATCGAAGTGCCGACCATCGACGGCGGTCGTGGCCGCGTGCAAATCCCTTCGGGCAGCCAATCGGGTCGCCAGATGCGCCTGCGTGGCAAAGGCATGCCTGCTTTGCGGGGCAGTGCGTCCGGGGACATGTTCATCGAACTGGCGGTAGAAACACCGGTCAACCTGACCGGTCGCCAGAAGGAACTTTTGGCCGAATTCGAAGAGCTTAGTGAAGACAACAATCCGGAATCAAAGACGTTTTTCTCGTCCGTCAAATCCTTTTGGGACGGAATGAAGGGCTAGAGGCCGCGAAGAAAGCCAATCGGCTTGATGAGCGGCCCACCAATCATACCCCAACCCGTTAACCAATAATTCACCAAGATGACGCACGGTTGGGGAATGGGCCACGATCATTCCTTCTGCGAAGCACCATTGTCGCTGTTTGACAGTGACGAAGCGCCGATTGTTCCCCTGCCACAAACCCGCCTGCCGTCGTATGTTGCCGATCACCGTAAACGCCTGCGAGCCCGGTTCATGTCCGGTGGTGCGACGGCGGTGCCTGATTATGAACTGCTGGAACTTGTGCTGTTCCGTTCACTTCCACGGGTGGACGTCAAACCACTGGCCCATACACTTTTGGCGAAGTTTGGCGACTTTAATCGGGTTATTGCCGCCCCCATTGAGCGGCTGAAAGAGGTCAAAGGTGTGGGCGATGCTCTGATCACCGACCTGAAGGTGTTGGAGGCCGCAGCACACCGGTTTGCCCGTTCCAAAGTCATGAAACGGCACGTTATTTCAGGTTGGGATGCGATCCTGGATTATTGTCATACGTCGATGGCCCACCGCGAAGTGGAACAGTTCCGGGTGCTGTATCTGGACCGCAAAAACACCCTGATCGCCGACGAAGAACAGGCCCGTGGGACGGTGGATCACGTGCCGGTCTATCCACGCGAAGTGGTCAAACGCGCGTTGGAGTTGAACGCCAGCGCCTTGATCCTTGTGCACAATCACCCCTCGGGCGACCCGACCCCGTCGCAGTCGGACATCGACATGACGATGCGCATTCAGGACGCATGCGGTGCACTTGGTCTGGCATTGCATGACCATCTGATCATCGGTAAATCCCGCGAGCTTAGCTTTCGTTCGCAAGGCTATCTTTAGGGTTCATTCAAACCGGGTCACGTAACCAGTTCGGTTCGAATTCAACCTTGTCCAATCCGCAGAAACGGGCCACGCGGGACAATTCAGCCTCTAACTGGGTGGTTTTGGCAGCCGACCAACGGGTCCGGCGTTCCGGCCAGAGGGCGCGAATATTCAGGGTGCCGTCATTGCGCCGGGCCTTCATGTCGATACGACCAATCAGGCGGTCCCGCTGCATCAGGGGAAAGACGTAATACCCGTATTTGCGTTTGGGTTCCGGTACAAACATTTCAACCCGGTAGCGAAACCCAAACAGCCGTTCGGCACGTTTGCGGTCGCGCAAGGCCGGATCAAACGGGCTTAGCACCCGAATTCGACCGGGCAGGTCACCGATGTTCGCTGCTTTATCGGCCACATCCGGGTGGATAAAACTGCGACGCACCGACCCATCGTCACCAATTACATCAATCTCGGCAACCTCACCCTTTGCCAGCTTGTTTGCACACCAATCCTTGGCCTCTTTGGCTGTAACTGTGGCCCAAAACGCCGCCAACTCGCCCGACGTAGCAAAGCCCAGACGCTCAAGCGCTGCGGTGCACAGCCAATCCACCGAAGTGGCTTCGTCTGGATGTGACCCCACATCCAGCAGGGCCGAATCAATCACCCGTTCGCTTAAGTCATAATGTTTCTGGAACCCTTTACGCTTGGTGACGGCCAATGCACCGCTGCGCCAAAGGTATTCAAGTGCTGTTTTGGACGGATGCCAGTCCCACCACCCGCCACTGGTTTTCTTTTCGTCTTTGCCAACATCAGACGAACAACACGGCCCCTGATCGCGCACCTGTTGCAGCACCACTTCAAATTTCTCTTCAAACCCGTCCCGCCGCCAGTTGCGCCAACGCGCCTTTAACATTGCGGCATCCCGGCGGCACCGCAGGTTCCAATGCGGATAAAAGTCCATCGGGATCATCGCCGCGTCATGGGTCCAATGTTCAAACAGCGCATTTTGCGTTTCATAAAGCCGGGTCAGGCTGGATGGCCGATAAGACGGTCGGCGCGAAAACAGGATCATATCGTGGGCACGCGCCACGGTATTGATGCTGTCCAATTGCACAAACCCCAGCCGATGGATCAAGGCCAGAAGGTCATCGCCCTTGGCCGGGCCAACGGGTTGTTCCGCCAATGCGTGGCGATCCAGAAACAGGCGACGCGCCGCTTTGTTGTCCAGCTGTTGAACCCCCAATGTTCAGCGCCGCTTCAACGTGTCGCCAAATGAAATTGTCGGGGTCAGAACAATTGTGCGGTCTTCATTGGTCGGCGCGTCATCCATCGAAGAGGCGATGATTTCCGCCGCCTTACGGCCTATTTCCAGTCGGCAGGCGTCCATTGTCGCCAGTTGCCGTGGCAGGCCTTGCAACAATTCCACACCATTGAACCCGGCCAGACCAATCTGTCCGGGCACATCAATGCCTTCGTCCAGCAGGTGTAAAAGTCCCCCGGCCCCGATCATATCATTGGAATAATACAGGAAATCCAGATCAGGAGACCTCTCAAGAATAGCCTTCGTCATCTCGCGACCCTTTGCAAGGGCCGACCCGCCGGAATAAAAATCACGATCCTCAATTTCTACCCCACCTTTGGCAAGGGCTTCGGTAAAGCCTTCGAACCGTTTGCGGGCGCGATGATCCAGCGGCATTTTGGTGCCCATAAAGCCGATGTGACGATATCCTGCCTTAAGGATGGCCTTGGCCATCTCGGCCCCCGCGCGGCGATGTGAAATGCCGACCATCGCGTCGACCGGATTGCCATCGGTGTCCATGATCTCAACCACCGGGACGCCTGCGTTTTCAAGCATCGCACGGGCCGCTTCGGAATGTTCCAACCCGGCGATTATCACGCCTGATGGCCGCCACGACAGCATTTCGTACAAAACCCGTTCTTCTTTTTCCGGCAAATAATCTGTGACGCCGACCACCGGCTGCAATTCAGTATCTTCCAGGATCTGGTTGATGCCGGTCAGCACCTCGGGGAACACCATGTTGGACAGGGACGGGATGATCACTGCCACCAGATTGACCCGGTTCGACGCCAATGCCCCGGCGATTTTATTGGGGACATAGCCCAGTTCTTTGGCGGCGGCCTGAACTTTGGTGCGGGTGGCGGCAGACACATCGCCACGATTGCGCAACACCCGGCTGACGGTCATTTCAGAGACGCCCGAAGCTTCTGAGACATCGCGCAGGGTAAGGGGGCGTTTGGTTGCTTTTGGCACGATGATAAATCCTGGATTGTTTGCGATGATGTTAGGCAATCCGGCGACCCTGCACAACTGCTTCGCAAATGCCGTGACAATAGCCATGACATTCACCTTTTTCCCGGATAAGAAAACGGCAATGGCTCCGTGGCTCAACTGGATAGAGCAGCCCCCTCCTAAGGGGCAGGTTATTGGTTCGAATCCAATCGGGGTCACCATTCACATTTATTCACTAGAATAGTCATTTTTACGGTGGTTTGAAGTTTTGTGTCCCATTCCTTGGTTTGTGTGTTCCATTATTTGGCCATTGCAATAAGCTGAATAATCAGCTTACGATCAGCCGCTCGGGTATACCGTTGCACCTCGGACAGGCTTGGGTGTGCTTCGACGCAGGCACGGACGCAATCCATCTACATGGGCCGGAGTACTGCCTTTTGTTTTGCACCGAGACCGCGCCACTCGGCGAGAGAGCCGTCGCGGTTGACAGCCCCGATAGTTCCCGATTGGGGAGCTGTCATGTTAATTTCCGGCTCCCTTTTGATGCAGGTCATGGACAATTCCTCCCTGTATGTGACGGTGAAGTTGCAGGGAAGGCTGCATGTAAAATTCATGGTCTGCCCGTAGTCCTAACAGGTAAGTGAGTTCTAGATTTCGGAGGCATTCATATCATGAGTCAATTTCCAAAATACATGACTCTTGGCGCTTTTTTGCTATTCGGCATGTCCGCCAACGCCGGGCAGAACTGTGCGCAAATGGGAGCAACTGAACTGGTAACGAGCCAGCTTTATTGCGTGTCGTCAGTACTGCCTTCGCAATTTGGCAACACCTATGGGCCAGAGAACCTGTTCGACGGTAACTTCAGTAACGCTTGGTGCGAAGGTGTCCGGGGCAACGGCGAAGGGCAGGAAATCTATATCAGGATCGAAGATGGCATCCCGTTCCGTCGTCTGCTGATATATAATGGCTATGCCAAATCGGCCAATACCTACCAAGGCAACGGACGTGCCCGGACCCATTGATGTTTTTACGGACCGAGGTGATCGTATTCGCACTGTCTTGCCTGATACATCCAGTGAAGTGGTGGTAAACCTGCCCGGTCCCATTGAGTACCGCGAACTTAGAATCCAGATCGTGGATGTTTACCCCGGGTCCAAGTATCAGGACACGTGCATCACCTTCATTTCCCCGGATTTCGAATATGAAAGGTCTCTGGAGTTCCAGTAGACGCTGTTGTTTTCATCACATTCCACCAACGGAGAGTCCCCCCATGAAAAGACGATTTTTTAATCTTGCGCTTGTCCTTTCTTTGTTTTTCCCGGCTTCAGTAGGGGCCGATGCATCCGGACCCGACTTTTTCCGGGTGGTTGATGTGGCATGGAACGATGTCCTTAACATTCGCTCTCAGCCAACAGCGCGATCCGTTATAATCGGGGCGATTCCTCCAAACGGAAACGGCATTCAAAATCTCGGATGCCAGGGTGGTTTGAGCTATTCTCAGTGGCAAACGGCTTCGCCTGCCCAACGCGAAGCTGCAAGAAAGCGGGTTTGGTGCCAAATCTATTACCGGGGCACAAACGGCTGGGTTGCAGGGTGGTTCCTCTCCGAGGGGAGCGCCCCCTGATCGGTTGTTATTCTGACATACAATGCCTGAAACGTCGGCTGGTCGAAATCCCCATCAAAAACGCCGTCATCCAGCCGACACAGGAGCACAGCAATGAAATATGCGCCTCTGACACTCGCCGCAGTGGTCGTAGCATTATCCGCCTATGCGCTATACGCGTCAGAACAAAGCGACAGGGACGTTCTGAACAGCCTCTCTATGACGACAAACGACGATCTGCGGGCTGGTCTGATCCAGGAATTACGCGACAGCAGTGGGGACAATGTTCGTATTAAGTTGGAAAAAATTGCCGCGAATGAAAATGAAGCGGATATGATCCGTATGGAAGCCGTTTGCGCGTTAAACGGTTCCGCGACGGGTGACAGTGTGCCAGTACTATTGGATACGCTCGAACAGGATCTTGCGGAACGCAAAGGTCTCTGGGCCTGTGCCATTCCCTTACTGGGTGAACTGAAGGACCGGCGGGCCGTGCAGCTATTGCTGCGAGTGGCCGGTTTTGAGGAGGAAAACCTTGCTGGAATGGATCACATGGCCATTTCAGCCCTATCACAAATGGCCACCGAAGCCGAAGTTTCATTTCTCGAAGGGAAAGCACATATACTTCCTGTTCGCCTTGATGTGATGCGCGCCCTTTCGCGCATTGCGTCTCCAACATCTGCTGACGTTCTTGTATCGGGTCTGCAGGACGAAGAAGAACCCGAATTGGTCAGGGCAGCAACGGCAGGACTGAAAAGGATCGGGGTTCCGGCGCTCCCGACTCTTGAATCGGCATTGGAAAACCAACCTGACGAGGTTCTGAAAACCAGGGTACGCGCATTGATCGGCGAGATCGAATAGCGACAATGCGGCAGGTTATGAAACCGATTAATTTGGATACATTCTAGTTCATGATATGCATCAAAAGGGCGCGATAGGTTGCGGGATCATTGGCACCGTCAATCATGCCGGAATAGTTGCCTTCATTACTCAGGATCATCTGAATGGCGATGCGGGTTTCAAACGTCAGCGTGCCGAATTCCTCAAGCAGAGTTTTACGCGCCATATCATTATCCATCGCCAGTGCCATCATCAGAAATCGTGCGGACTCCTCCGGGTTCCGCGGCACACCTTGTCCGGAATCATAAAGATATCCGAGGTTGGTATAGGCATCTCCAACACCAATATCCGCCGCCATCTGATAATAATACGCTGCTGCCGATGGATTCGGTTCGACCCCCTGACCATGAAAGTGCATCCCTGCGGCAAAAATCATGCCACCAGGGTTTCCGGCCTCTGCCGATTGCTCAAACAGACCCAGCGCCCGGCGAAGATCCGGCTGAACGTAATCCCCTTTCATATAAAGCATGGCCAGATACGCCGTTGACTGCGCGCTGCCTTTCTCCATCCCCGTTACAGCCGTGCGATAGGCATCTTCCATCCGGCCAGCCTTGAAGTAACTACGTGTCAGGTTGGCGTAGAACCTTGGCGTGTCAGGCCAGCTTTCGACCGCAGCAAGGCATTCACGGATAACCGTATCCGCGTTGATATCCGAATATTCCACCCCCGGTGCAATTCCGGCAAGGTCGGGGTCATTGGGGCTTCCACCGGCAATGTCGCAAGGCTGGGTCTCATATGTAATACGCTCGTAAGGTGTCACATCAGGGTCGGGTTGCGCATCAATTTCACTCGATTGCGAGGTCATGATGATCGCGTTGTAGCCCACCTGCGGGGTGCCGGTGACTTCGCCCTGCGGCCTGGCCACAACCAATGACTGCCCCGGATCGACCAGTACCACCTGCCAGCGGGTCTGGATCGCCAGCATGCCAACGCCCGGCACCTCTGCCTCGATGCGCACTTCGTCACCCGTTGCCACCGAAGTACCCGGTTGCACCCTCAACTGAACTTCACCATCGGGTTTTACCGCGACGACCTTGGAAGTGACTTCAGCGGCCATCAGCGCTCCGGCAAACATCGACACCACCACAGCCAGCGCTGCTACAAACCTCGCATATATCCTGATCATTTCCCGCTCCTTCATTCAATTTCCTGTTGGTCGATCCGTCAATGCGGCCTGTAACACTCATCCTGGCCCAGACATCGGGGGTCTTGCAGATAGTCGGGCACACGGCCTGCATCGCGCGCCGCTTCTGACCACCGGCGTGCTTCGTCCGGATTTCGTTGCTCGTAATAGTCCGACAGTTCATCCATCGCGTCCGAGTTCCCAGCCTCGGCAGCCATAAGCAAATAGCGTTCACCCTCTGACGGATCCTTGGGCAGGATATCGTCTTCGCCATCCATATACGCCTCGCCCAGATAGTATTGGGCCAAAACGTGGCCATTGTCGGCGGCTTTCTTCAACCACTGCAGGGACAGCGCAAAGTCCTTGGGAACACCTTTCCCGTCCTCGTAAAGAAAGAACATGAAAAGCATTCCAGTGGGATCGCCAATTTCTGCAGCCTGCCGAAACCAACCCGCTGCTGTTTCGAAATCGGCCGGTATGCCAAACCCCACTGCGTGAATTAACCCAAGGCGCAGCATGGCCTGCAGGTCACCCGCTTGCGCCGCACGCTTTTGCAGCACCAATGCGCGAGCATCATCCTGCTGAACACCCCTGCCAAAACTGTACATCACCCCCAGCGCGGTCATTGCACCGGGATGGCCCATTTCCGCCGCCTGTCGGTAAAGATCGGCAGCTTGTGCCGGTTCCCCGTCCCTGACCAGTTCCTCTGCCGCCAGATACATCGAGAGGGATTCCGGCGACGGCATCGCATCAACACTCACAGCCTGCGCATTGGTCTCTATGCGGGCGGTATATCCTGGCTGCGGTATTCCGGTTGGTGAGCTGTCAGGGCTGGCAATGACGATACCGTTGTCGAAACTGTCCACCGTCCAAGGGGTTGTGATCGCCACCGGGCCCAGCCCCGGAATCTCGCCCATGATGCGCACAGGATCGCCCACTTCCACCGCTACGCCATCCGGCAGGGTGATGGTGACACCAGAGGCGGCGTCAACCTTGACGACCTGCCCGGTGACTTCCTCTGCGAGCAACACAGTGGGGGCGGTTACAATGGCCAGCAATGCTGCTGCAATATGTCGTTGAAAAACCTGTTTCATCCTCAATTTCCTTTTGGTTGCCGCTCACCTGCGGGCACCATCATGGGCGTTATCAACCCAATCCGTTCACCCGACAGGGGGCGGTGATAAATCATTGCTGACTTGGCCCTGTTTTGATGCAGCTAAACCGGACGGTTTGCGGCCCCTTCTTGTTGTCTGTCATGTTCACGGTGCAAACATCGTTGGTGCGGGAAATCTCCAATGTTTCCAGTAGTAGCAAAATTGTTTCCACAATTTTTCCACCCACTTCGTCCATCACGCCACCAGAGCTTGGTGATGACTTGAGCGAACTTTTAAACTCTCGGATCATTTCGGGATGAGTCCGCAATACGTTGTTCGCGTCCGCCACCATCAACAGGGTAAACCTGTTGTCCCAGGCCCCATCTTTTTGAACAAACAGCTTCAGCGACAGCTTGCCGTCGATCTGCGCAATATCCAGTATCATGGGCTTGTCCAGACCCTCGGTCACGTCGCCAGGTGCGGCTTCGACATGCCAGCGTCCGACCCAGCTATCGTCGTCGCTTTCGGTGACGTTTTCCTCCGGGGGGGTAATTTCCGGGTCGGCTGCTGGTTCTTCCTGCGTGCGTGGCATGGCAATCCGCAGCGTTACGGTGGTTCCCTTGGTCTGTGGTGTGCCTTGTGCCGGAATCACGGTCTGGATCGTGCCCGGTTTTTCGCCTTCGCCCACCGGGTCACCGGGAGAGATCGACCCGATGGAGAAAAAACCGTCCTCCGTCAACATCCCGATTGCCTTTTTGGCGGGCTTTCCAAGAACCTCGGGGATCGGGCGGGTTTCAGGCCCGTCGTCTGCCCGCGAGCCATAGATCAGCGGCTGAACCGGGCTGAACATCTCGGCCATTTTTCCTGCCGACGGTACAGTTCCATAGACAGCACCCGGTACGGCCCCCTCGGGCGCGGGCTCACCAATTGGGGGTGCGGGGTCGCCAAGTGCGGGCGGGCCGGGCACAAACCCAGCCGCGCTGATTTTGCTGTTGGCGGTGGTGATGTCGGGTGCGATAATTCCTGGAATCTCGATCATCGGGCGCGGGCCATAGGCGTTCAACGTCACCACGGACTGTGGCGCAATCCTTTTGCCCGAGGATGGGCTTGCGCCATAAACCATACCCGGAACCAGATCGATTTTGTCCGCCGGCCTACTGTCATCAACCACCGCAACAAGGTCGGCAGCAACCACCAGATCAGACGCGACATCCGACGCTTTGCCGATAACCTCCGGGACGGTGACCATTTCCTCTTCAGGTGGTTCCTTTGTCACAGTCAGCCCGACACTGGTCCAGACTGTCACGCTGTCCCCCGGTGCAGGATCGGCTTCGATAACGATCCCACCTGCCTGATCCGGTTGAGGATCGACCATCACCGGCGAGCCCTTTGGCAAAAGGCTGGCCTCGTTCAACATGGTCAGCGCAACGCTCAGCTTTTTGCCCTCGATATGTGGCACGGCTGTCTTGGCGCAGTTTTCTGTGGATGCAAACGCATTCAACCGATCCCTCACATCCTGCGAGTCCACCGTCCTGCACTGCCCACCCATCGCGTAATGGATCGGGTTCGCGTTCATGCGCGACTGCAACGCCGAAATTCGTGTATATCCTTCGTCTTCCTCGCACTGGCGGAACAATGCCGCGATTTCGTCAACCTCGGCCCACCATTGCGCGTTGCGCCGTTGCTCGACCTGATAAAGCTCTGCCACCACAACATCGGGGCGAACCATGTTATCGCCTATCCTCATCTGGTTGAAAAACGCCGGGTGGCACTCATTCGCAACCTCGCTCAGAATGGTTTGCAATTTGTCGAACTCGCGGCACACATTCTCGCCTTCCAAAAAGGCGCGGACTCGATCGACCTGATTACGGTATTCAAACTGCTTATCGAAAAACCGGCGGCCCCTATTGTAGAGCTCTTTTTCCATCCTATCGAGGTCCCGATAAATCAGTCCATATCCCAGCAGACTTTCTTTGGATTCCTCCAGGTATCCGACCAAGTCATTATAGCGTGCCCTGGCGCTGTTTCCTTTGACATACCCCTTTTCCACATAAGGCGAGGTTATCCGGCTATGATTGTTCTGAATGTACCGGCGCAGGTTCAGTTCGTGTTGGCGATAGGAATGGCCTGCATAGACACACTCCTTGTCAGTGGCCGCGCGAGCCTTTACCAGATAGTCCCCTGCATCCGCGTAACGGCATTGTTTGGCGTTGTAATCCGCCGCATTCAAGGCGACTTTGCGCTCGCCCAGAAACAGATCGCCCACATAATTCCGGCCCTGATCTGCCGCCTGCATGACGGAGTCGCCAAATGACTGAACCTCGGGCATACGATCACGAAGACTGAGCAGTGTATTGATCGAGGCCTCTGTCGCCTTGGCTTTGTTAGCGCCAGCCATATCGGGAATTCCCAGGAAAAGAGCGACCCAGTCCTTCAGAACAAATGCACCATCAACCCCCGATTTGATCGACACTTTCTGCATGTCGTTCAACTGATCGGACGCATCTACAAAGGTTTTGGCCACGCACTTCATCCCATCCGATGAAAGTTCCCCGATGGTAAAAGTGGCCGTCGTTGGGTCAGCAATCGAACGGGTAATAAGGTAGGCGTATTTCCTGACCTGGGCCTCGGGCAAATTGCCGGTAACACATTCATCTATCGCCTCTTCGATGACCCTGAAGGCATAACTCCTCTCGACCATAAAATATTCTTGCGGCATACAATTTGGGTTTATCGTGCGAACCTTTTGCTCGAACGGCCTGTCCCGCCAGTACTCGATAATCTCTGCTGGGGCTGAAGTTGCGAAAACGACAATCTGAAACAGCGCGAACAGCAGGATCTGATGGATTCTGGCAATGTTGAACCCCGATACAACTTCACATCTCATGAAAAACCTCTTTTGGCACACAGCCCCAGACCGAAACCGGAGCCATTGAAAAACTGACCGGAACAATCGACCTGACTAGATCGATACCCGATAATTATGCGCCGGGTTCCCGATTTGGTCCCTGACGTGAATCAAACAAACCCCTGAAGTTATGCAATTTACCTGAACGTTGGGCCGCAATTAGGGATGGTGTCAGGCCGATGTGAACCAGCCTATATATGGACAGTGAAACTGCACTTTACGCACCAAATCCCGCTGACAGAGTCGGCCACCGGACAGAACGCCAAAAACCGACAGAGGCGGATTTTTGCCTGCCCAAACAATTGGGCTTGATTGGATGCGGAATTCTTGAGAACTCGGTGTTAATCAAGAAACTGTACTCGGATAATCATGTTGCGCTATTTTTTCTCTCCCCGTTTCACCCGGGCCATTCTGTGTCTGTTGACTGCTCTGACCATCCCGGCAACGGTCAACGCCGCCGCAAAGGCCTGTTCTCAACCGCTGACGCGCAGCATGCCGGATCGAGTTTTCAAGGCTCCGTCAGGTAGTGCTGTCATGGAACAGTTGTTGAATGTCAGTGGTAAACAGCGGGACAACGCAGTTGCGCAACAGGTGCTGGCGGGGAACATGCCTTCGTTCCTGCGCAATCTGGTGCCGGTATCCATCGCCGGAACACTGGCTGGCGGCAAGGCGGTTCTGATCACTATCTGCGTGACACCCGGTTATCTTGCGGTTGGTGGGGATCGGGATTTTGTCCGGGTTCCAATGGGTCTTGCAGCCGCTGCGCGCATTGCAAGCAAGATGGATTTCTTGCTGCCCACCACACGGATGGTCGATGCCATCTATGATCAGGCACAGGTTCATCTGGCCCCCAAACCGATGAAACCGACCAACCAAATGAGTTCGACCTCATATTTGCTGGCACACAACCAGACACTTGATCAACAGCGCGACAGGACGGGTCAGCCCCTGAGTGAATTAACCGCAGGTCATAAAAAGGACCTGGTTTTGTCCAACCGGCTGCGTTCAAAACCG
>DAOUQK010000335.1 GCA_030625695.1 Paracoccaceae bacterium
AGCCACCCCGGCCACCACCCCGGCCCCGACAAGAGTCAGGACCCCCAGCATGGGATGGATCAGGAACACCGCCACCAGGAAAATTGGGATCCAGGGAAAATCAAACAACCCGCGGATGGCCGGGCCGGACAGGAACCCACGAACAATCTCAAGATCGCGCAAGGAATTACCGGCACCGGGCGGCATGATCTCAGGGTCCTGCAACTGCTGGCGAAAGGTTATATCGCCGATCAACTGGTCAATCCGGTAGGCAGCCCGCGACAACAATCGCGAGCGCATAAATTCATAGACCCCAAGAAACATGTAAAGCACCACAATGATGACAAACAGCCCCAACAGAGTCGGCACCGAGCCGCTGGACAGGACCCGGTCATAGATCTGCAACATATAAAGCGGTCCAGCCAGCATCAGCAGGTTGATACCGGCACTAAACAGCCCCGCCTGCACAAAGCTGCGCCGCAGTTTTGTCAGGGCCGCTTTGTATGGCTCTTGCGCCGTTGTCATCTATCTTACCGCCATTCTTGCCCTTGCTGCCGGGGCTCACTGCCTGGAAGGCTCGCTCATTTGACCGCATATTACATGAATCAAGAGAAAGTCGTTATAGCACTTCACATCATAAAGCAGGCATTTTGGTGGCCCATTATTAAAAATTTCTGAAAACCGGCAAATCACCGCCTAATGGATTGAATCCAACACTTGGAACCCTCGGTTTCGAGCGGCGATAACTTCGTCGGGGTTGGCTTTCCAAACGAAAGGCTTTGCTTCGGTTTCGCTGAGTAATTCCCCCATTTTTCATGGAGTTCTCTTGTAGAATTACGCGGCCACTTTCAGTTCATGGCAGGGATGATCCATTGCCTTCTTTGGCAACAGTTCCACGCTGTTTGACAAGCATCTATTATGCGCATAATTCGTGCGCATAAAGGCCCGGATGACCCAAACCCGAAAACCGACAAACCTATCCTTGGATAGTCAATTGCTGGCGAGAGCCAAAGCATTAAATGTGAATCTGTCCCGAGCAGCCGAAGAAGGTATCCGGAAGGCCGTTCGCCAAACTCAAGAAGAGATTTGGAAGTCAGCGAACATTGCGGCCCTTGAAAGCTCCAACGAGTATGTCGAAAAGCACGGGTTGCCGTTGTCTGTGCTTCGTCAATTCTAATGGCGAGATTTGATGTCTATCCATACCAAGGTGGTCAGGGGTTATTGCTGGATGTTCAGGCGGATCTACTCGAACACCTGAACACGCGCGTTGTCGTTCCACTACTCCCCATGGATTTAACCCCAAAGCCAGCACGCCGCCTGAACCCGGTTTTTGAAATCAATGGCATGAAGGACAGGCGGTCCCTGATCTGATATTCGACCTAATCGTCCGAAAGGTTGTAAAGCGCACTCAGAATCAGCGTTTTGAACATCAAAACCGCGTCCATCGACTTGCGCCCCGCGCGGGATTTCCGCTCACTTTCAGGCTTGCGCCAGACTTGCTCCAGAAGCGGGCGAAACTCTTCCAACGGCACGACTGCATTGATTTCGACCAGCGGGTCCTTCTTCGCATCCAGGCTTGCGTAACGATCCGAAAGATCAAAGAACCCCATCTGCGCCATGACTGCCGTCCCTTCGATGCATCATCCGGAAAATTTACAGCGCATTCAGGTCAGGTGCAATTAATAGAGGTGCCCTAATTTCAATTGGTCGGATGTTGACTTTCAATTGGTCGGCGATGTGCTTTCAATCGGTCAGATAGAGAAGGGCGAGTAAATGTACGATCGTTTTGCAAAACTCAGGATCGAGGGAGCACTCGCTGACACGCGTGTTGTTCTCATATCCGGACCGAGACAGTCCGGTAAAACCACGTTGGCGATCGACATCTGAATCGCCCCGGGTTTACCGGAGAGTGTTTTGTTCAAATGTCAGGCGACTTTATCAAGAGCGTTCAAGTTTGCATAGAAGGCCTCCTCCGCTTCTTGTGGCGTGATGTACCCGCCGCGGTGCGCCTTATACGTTTGTCACCACGGAACAGTTCCTGGTGGCCTTCGGGCTGGAGTCGCTGCGCGATCTGCCGGATCGGGAGCAGCTCGAGGATGCAGGGGCGGGGCCTGTCGAATCTTGACAATCTTTGCCATAGGCCCTAATTCCTGAATATGGCAACGATGAACGTATCCCTTCCTGATCCAATGAAATCCTGGGTCGAACACCGCACAAGAGGCGGTCGGTACAGCAATGTGAGTGACTACGTCCGTGATCTCATTCGCAAAGATCAGGAACAACACGTCGCCATTGAAGAGCTGCAGGGCCTGATTACTGAAGGACTGCAAAGTGGCCCGCCCTGCACCTTCGATATGTCGACATTTATCGCAAGCAAAACGTCGAAGTGACATACAGCGTTACGCTGCGGCCTGCAGCCGAGGCAGACTTGGCCAAAATTTGGAACTACACGGTTGAGGCTTGGTCGGAGGATCAGGCAGAAGCCTATCTGACCGGTTTGGGGCAGGCTTTTGAACGACTTGCCCAGTTTCCGGAAATGGCGCGCCTTCGGGTGGAGTTCACGCCGCCAGTGCGCATCCTACCTTATCAAAGCCACCTCATCGTCTATCTGGCAGAAGGTGACCTTATAGACGTGATCCGCGTCCTCCACAGTCGCGCAAACTGGACCACATTGCTTTCGGAATAGAGCGACCAATGCTTTCGCAGCGAGATGCAGCAAGGGCGGATGGACTAAGCCATGTGCTCAGTGCGTTCTCTTGCTCCGCCGCCACGCGCGACTGAATCTGGCTACATCCATGTGGATGTTAACAAAACAGATGGGGCCATTTTGCATGCTTATTCACGGTTGATGAGGACGTTGGCGGGCTAATATACAACCTCGCAGCGGATTAGAGCGTCGAGCCTGAACGCTGAATCGCACGGATTCCCATAGGTTTCGTTTTGTGATTCATTCTTTTCAGGAGGATGTATCATGTCAGCAGCATTACCGATGGCGCTTCGAGCGCGGTTTCAGGAGTATATTGCAGAAGGGTTAAGTGGTCGTGCGGCTGCTGCGCGTCTGAAGCTTTCAGCTGCGACGGGCGTTCGTTGGCAGCAGAAACTTCGGAAGACTGGAGCCGTCAGCCCTGCGGTTCAGGGCCGTCCGCGCGGGCATGGCAAGCTTGCCCCCCATCAGGCGCTTCTTGAAGAATTGGTAGTGCAGGACGGTGACATCACGCTGCCGGAGCTTGCCGGGGCACTGAAAGAAGCGACGGGCATTGTTGTGCATTCCGCGTCCATCGGGCGGTTCCTGCGCAGGCTGGGTTATACGTACAAAAAAAGTCGCTGGCCGCCACAGAACGGCTCCGCGCACGTGTGAAGCATCTGCGCCGTGACTGGTTTCGATACCGGATGCCCGCCATGCAAACGCATCCCGACCGGATCGTCTTTATTGATGAAACGACAGTGAAGACCAAACTGACCCGGCTCAGAGGACGCAGCCTGCGGGGCAAGCGTCTGGAAATGGATGCACCGTTTGGCGCATGGGGCACGCAAACGTTCATCGCGGACCTGACACACGACAGCCTGATCGCGCCATGGGTCACCAAGGGCGCCCCTCTCATGCATGTAAACATGCGCACCCTTCGGTCTGGCCGGGCAGTGGATGGATGGGGATGCCTTCGAGGCCTACACCCGAGATGTGCTGGCACCTGAACTGCATCCCGGCACTGTCGTGATATGCGACAACCTCGCGACGCATCACAACAAAGCTGCGGCGCAGGCTCTAAAAGACGCTGGGTGCTGGTTCCTCTACCTGCCGCCATACAGCCCAG
>DAOUQK010000406.1 GCA_030625695.1 Paracoccaceae bacterium
TAGGCTGGAGGAGTCAAAACAGGGAGAGTTCAGATGAGTTCAGCGAATACAGTCAGGGATCTGGGGGCCATGTTGCTTTCCGGTCAGGTCGAAGTGGTCGATTGCACCGGCGTTCTGGGGCCGGACACGCCGATTATTCAACTGCCGCCTGAGTTTGCCAAACCGACCCCCAAGGTCGAGATCAACAAAATCTCAGAATACGACGAGGACGGGCCGTTTTTTGCCTGGAACTGGATGGTATTAGGCGAACATTCCGGCACCCACTTTGACGCGCCACACCACTGGATCACCGGCAAGGATTACCCGGACGGCTTTACCGACACGCTGGATGTGCAGCGTCTGGTGGCACCGGTCAACGTGATCGACTGTTCGGCGCAATCTAATGCTGATCCGGATTTCCTGTTGGACGCCGCCGGCGTCAAAGCGTGGGAAAGTGAACATGGCGAGATCAACGCCGGTGAATGGGTGGTGATGCGCAGCGACTGGGATTCGCGCGTGGGCGAGGCCGAGTTCCTGAACACTGACGACACCGGCCCGCATTCGCCGGGGCCGACGCCTGATTGCATTGAATACCTTTTGTCCAAGGGGATCGTTGGCTGGGGCACGCAATGTATCGGCACCGATGCGGGGCAGGCGGGCGGGATGGAGCCACCGTACCCGGCACATAACCTGTTGCACAAGAACAATTGTTTCGGTTTGGCCTCACTGGCGAACTTAAGCAAGCTGCCGGCCAAGGGGGCGATCCTGATCGCCACGCCGCTAAAGATCGAACATGGCACCGGCAGTCCGATCCGGGCACTGGCGCTGGTTCCAAAAGGGTAGCCCAAAGCGGATGAACGATCAGGCAAATAGCCCAACGCCAATTCGGGGCGCGCGGGTTACCGGTGGTTATGGTCGCATATGGCCGGGTTTTATGAGCGGATGTTAACCAGCATCAGCGCGAATGACCGGGATACATTTGTCGCCACATTGCAGAATGTTCTGGGCAGTATCCGCAAGCAAGATTTCCCCCCCCCGGGGTACACGAAAGGAAGCCTGAACCGTGGCTGAACGATCTTTTAAAGCTGAAGTTGAACATCTGCGCCTTGGCGCGGGCGAAGTCTTTACCGGTGAGGGCATTCTGGCCATTACCAAGGCATTGCTGGAAAATGGCGTGGGCTATGTCGGCGGTTACCAAGGCGCGCCGATCAGCCATTTGATGGATGTTCTTGCCGACGCGCAGGATTTGCTGGGCGAATTGGGTGTGCGGTACGAGGCCAACGCATCCGAGGCCGGGGCGGCGGCGATGCTGGCAGCGTCGGTGCATTATCCGATTCGCGGGGCGGTGACATTCAAAGGCCCGGTGGGGGTCAACGTGGCGTCGGACGCGTTGGCCAATCTGGCGTCATCCGGGGTGACGGGTGGTGCGCTGATCGTTCTGGGCGAAGATTACGGCGAAGGGTCGTCGATCATGCAGGAGCGCAGCCACGCGTTTGCGATGAAATCCCAGTTTTGGCTGTTGGACCCCCGCCCCAACCTGCCGTCAATCACCCGCGCCGTGGGGCAGGGGTTTGCCCTGTCCGAAGCGTCCAATACGCCGGTGATGCTGATGGTGCGCATTAGGTCGTGCCATGTGACCGGCAGTTTTGAGACCCGCGATAATGTGCCGCCGCCGCTAACTGTGCGGGATGCACTGGCGGAACCGCGCCGCGATTTTGCCCGGGTTGTTCTGCCACCGATGTCTTATGCGCACGAACAGGACAAGGTGAAAAACCGTTGGCCTGCGGCGCAAAATTTCATCACCGAAAATGGCCTGAACGAGGTGTTTGGGCCGGATAAGGCTCCGGTTGGAATTGTCCTTCAGGGTGGCATGTACAACGGTGTGATCCGAGCACTTCAGCGTCTTGGCCTGGCGGATGTCAGCGGCAAGACAGATGTGCCTTTGTATGTACTGAATGTCACTTATCCGCTTGTTAGAGACGAATTCCTGGAGTTTTGTGCCGGTAAAGATGCCCTGTTGGTGGTGGAAGAGGGCCAGCCCGAGTTCATTGAACAAGACCTTTCAACCATGCTTTACCGGGCGCAATCCAAAATACGTCTGTCTGGCAAGGACGTGTTCCCGCAGGCGGGCGAATACACCGGGCAGGTGATGCTGGACGCGGTGACGGCGTTCCTGCGCCAGAATGCACCTGATTTGTTGCCGGGGCAGGTGCGTGCACCCAACGCCGAAGCGCCGGACATTCCTGACCTGTCCAAAACAGTGCCAATCCGCCCGCCGAGTTTCTGCACCGGTTGCCCCGAGCGACCGATCTTTGCCGCGATGAAACTGGTAGAACAAAAACTGGGTAAACATCAGATCGCCGCCGATATCGGCTGCCATCTGTTTGCCGCCCTGCCGCCGTTTGAAATTGGCGGGTCGACCATGGGGTATGGCCTTGGACCGGCATCAAATGCGGCGTTTGA
>DAOUQK010000260.1 GCA_030625695.1 Paracoccaceae bacterium
CCAGGGGATATTCGCGTGCCATCTCTCGGCCCTCTAATCTCTAAAAAATTACCAGCGATAATGGCTAAAGGCTTTGTTCGCCTCGGCCATCTTGTGGGTGTCTTCGCGTTTCTTCACGGCAGAACCGCGTGACTGAACCGCATCCATCAATTCACCCGCCAAACGCTCTTCCATGGTTTTTTCGTTGCGTGTGCGCGAGGCGTTGATCAGCCAGCGAATGGCCAGTGCCTGACGGCGCTCGGGGCGCACTTCGACGGGCACCTGATAGGTGGCACCACCAACCCGGCGGGACTTAACTTCGACCGAAGGTTCAATGTTTTCCAGCGCTTCGTGGAACACTTCCAACGGTGCGCGTTTGATTTTGGTCTCAACGCGATCCATGGCATTGTAAACAATCCGTTCGGCGATCGACTTTTTGCCGTCGACCATCAGGTTGTTCATGAATTTGGTCAGAATGCGGTCGCCAAATTTGGCATCCGGCAGAACTTCGCGCTTTTCGGCGGCGTGACGACGGGACATAGTTGCTTACCTTTTCATATCTTCTCAGGCGGGGTGCCGGATTAAACCGGCCCCACCAAACAAATGCGGGATTATTTAGGCCGCTTGGCACCGTACTTGGAACGACGCTGCTTACGATCTTTGACGCCCTGGGTATCCAGAACACCACGCAGAACGTGATAACGAACACCGGGAAGGTCTTTGACACGACCACCGCGGATCAGCACAACAGAGTGTTCCTGCAAGTTGTGGCTTTCGCCCGGAATGTAGGAAATGACCTCAAAACCATTGGTCAGGCGCACTTTGGCAACCTTCCGCATGGCCGAGTTCGGCTTTTTCGGCGTGGTGGTATAAACCCGCGTGCAAACGCCACGCTTTTGCGGGCACTGCTCCAAATGCATGGATTTCGAGCGTCTGATTTTCGGCTTCCGCGGCTTGCGGATCAACTGCTGGATCGTTGGCATTCAGGTCTTTCCCGTCTCAATCAACACATGTGTCATGCACGCCTGGACGTGCGGTTAAATCTTAACGCCTTACGCGTCCGCAAAGCGAAACAACCGCCTTCGCCCCCAAGTAACGGGTTCGACGCGGCTGGTATCCAGAGGATCGGGGTCATTACAGCCCGGATCTTGACCACTTCAGTTCTGAATTCGACGTCTCAGGGCGAACCCCAATTGCCGAGATAGCGCGCGTATAGGGGGAGTCGCGGCCAGTGTCAACAGGCCCACACCCCGTGTTTGCAGGGCTTGCCTATTCGGTGACACATTGCGACATTATGCTAAAGCATCAACATGTTTCAATTTATCCGGCGCACGAGGCAACAATCATGCAAGTCATAGGGTTATGCAGGTTTTCTTACCCCGCATATGGCGGGTTTCAGGTTGAACATGAAACCCTGGAAGATCGTATTCGCTATCTTTACGATCACGACCGGCTTGAGGAACGGTTCCGGCTGTTTGAAACCGTCGCCCTGCCCTGTTTGAAAAACCAGACTGATCCGGATTTTGAGCTGATCATCGTGATCGGCGACAGCCTGCCGAAACGACATGTGGAACGGCTTTACGATCAGATTTCCGACCTGCCGCAGGCCAGATTGGTTAAAGAACCGCCGCGTCGTCAGCGTGAAGTCATGAAGGAGCTGCTGCAAAAGGCCCGGCGCGATCCGTCCAAGCCGTGTTTGCAGTTCAGACATGATGACGACGACGCCATTTCGGTCAAGTTCATCGAAAAATTGCGCGAAGCAACCCAAGATTGCCAAGGCTTGCTGAAACGCCACCAGGCCGTAACGTTTGACTATAACAATGGCTATGTCGCCGAAGTTGGCAAACATGGAATATCCGCCACGCCGATCCGCCGCCCTTATTATGTCGCCTCACTGGGCATGCACATTGCCGGGGGCAGCAATCTGACAATCATGAACTTTGCCCATGAAAAGATCTTCAAGTTCATGCCAACGGTCACATTTCCCCAACCGCCAATGTTTGTGCGCACTCATAATGGCTATAATGACTCTCGCCAGAAAGCGGTCAAAGCAGTGCCGGTCGAGCCTTTGAAGCCGGAACAGGAAGAGCATTTTCGAACTGATTTCGCTGTCGATATCGACCATGTCCGAGAGGTCTTTTCCGACCCTTAGGCGGAAATAAGAGTTACGCCCGGCATCTGGTCGATAAAGTCGAGATCGTCCTCGTAGATTTCCGTCATGGCATCCACGGTGTCATCAGTCCAACCTTTCAGGTCGATCTCTTCTTCCACCGCACTATCCAGTACAAATTTCTGAAGGAATTCTTCCTTTACCCGGCGGCGCTGAAGCTCATTCATATTGGGATGGGCCTGCAAATAGGCCTCCATCCAATCCCCACCTTCTTTGGACATGATTTTCTTGATAATATCCAGGTCACCAGCCATTTCAACCTGTGGATCTATCCCGGATATCTTGCGCAGAATTGCCGGCCAGAGTATCGGCGTTTCCTCGTCGCACCAAACGGTGATCGGTGTGTCGGGCGACGCGTCCTGAATTGAGTGAATAACATTGGACCAACGAATGTCTTTCAATTCAACGTTGTTGAAAAACTGCCGGTGTGATCGGGATGTCTGGGCACCAAAGGCCGAGGAAAGGCACGTGACCGGATTTGAAATTCCGATGAAATATTCGCTGGGGTTATCAGGTAGAATACTGCGGATATTGAAGATGTTTCGACCTGCGTTCGGAAAAAACTTTCCGCCCGACAGCATCCAGGTTGGCGAGCCGATAAAATTCGGGTTCGACAGAATTATCCGGTCGACCGGATCGCCGCTGGAAATGTAATTGAAAAATTTCTCTTGTTCCTCCAGCGTCGGAACTTTGCCTTCCAGATCAGAAATGACCGTGGGAATAAGGGTCTTGAACTTCTTTGGTTTGGGTGCAGAAATGTGTTTTTCTGCCAGCAATATAGTGTCTTTGCGAAGCGACCAGATCAAGTGATCATTCTCGGCAAACGGAGCGCCAAAATGATAGATGATTTTGACGTTGGTCCGAAGCCCCGGTTTCACTGTAGCTTGCTCTTTGTCCATACCTAACTCGATGTCACTTAGTTGAAGGAGACACGTTCAAGGCATTCAAGGAATGCCAAGCCTCCCAACCAGTTACAATCTTCCATTCCCCTATGATCTGATCAAGCAAGTTTGGCGCACCAACGAAGAACCTGCAACTTATGTCTTGGTGGTGTCCATTAGAACGAAAAACCCCCGCGCCATCGGCGCGGGGGAAATTCACATCAAAAGCGATTAATCGCGACTTTCAGGCGTATCTACCATCAGGTTGTCATAGTCGTCCCCGCCGATGATATCGTCCTCCATCGGTGCAGCAAGTGCCGCCGCCGCTTCGGCCTCTTCACGGCGTGCCTCGATCACTACGTTGTCGCGATCCTGCGCAACTTTGCGCATCTGCATGGTCGCGCCACCAGTGCCCGCCGGGATCAACCGGCCAACAATGACGTTTTCTTTCAGACCAACCAGCTTGTCTACCTTACCCTGCACCGATGCCTCGGTCAGAACCCGTGTCGTTTCCTGGAACGACGCGGCCGAAATAAAGCTGCGGGTTTGCAGGCTTGCCTTGGTGATGCCCAACAAGATCGGCTCGCCCTTGGCGGGACGCCCATTCTTGGACAGCGCCTTTTCGCACGCCTGAATAAACTCCTGCTTATCGACATGTTCGCCTTTCAGCAGCGTGGTATCGCCACTGTCCTTGATCTCCCACTTCTGGAGCATCTGACGCACGATCACTTCGATATGCTTGTCGTTGATCTTAACGCCCTGCAAACGATACACATCCTGCACTTCGTCGATCATATAATCGGCAAGTGCTTCGACGCCCATGATTGCCAGAATGTCATGCGGTGCCGGGTTGCCATCCATCAGGTATTCGCCCTTTTGGATGAAATCGCCTTCCTGTACCGGAATATGCTTGCCCTTGGGCACCATATATTCGGCATTGTCCTGGCTTTCATCCGCAGGTTCGATACTGATCCGACGCTTGTTCTTATAGTCGCGCCCGAACCGCACATACCCATCAATCTCGGCGATGATTGCGTGATCTTTGGGACGACGTGCTTCGAACAGTTCCGCCACCCGTGGCAGACCACCGGTGATGTCCTTGGTCTTGGCCCCTTCGCGCGGGATACGCGCAATGGCTTCGCCCGGTTGCACCTCCTGGCCATCTTCGATCGACAGGATCGCATCCACCGACATTG
The DNA here is from genome assembly GCA_030625695.1 of Paracoccaceae bacterium. Classification (GTDB taxonomy): domain Bacteria; phylum Pseudomonadota; class Alphaproteobacteria; order Rhodobacterales; family Rhodobacteraceae; genus NVQY01. Next base: position 4,227 of record DAOUQK010000260.1, read on the forward strand.
GATAGGTCACCGGATTGCCCGCATCGTTGCGGACCGGCTCTCCGTCCTTGTCGACCAGAATGACTTCTGGCTTCAGTTCGTTGCCCTTGGGGGCCGCGCGCCAGTCGATGACGATCTTCTGAGTCATGCCGGTGGCATCGTCGGTTTCGTCCCGCACTGAGATACCGCTGATCAGATCGACAAACTTGGTCGTGCCCGCCTTTTCCGCCAGAATCGGTAGCGTATAGGGATCCCATTCATACAGCTTGTCACCACGCGCCACATCCGCCCCGTCCTTGACGAACAGTTTGGAACCATAGGTAAGTTTGTGATTAGCCCGTTCTTCGCCGACCTCATCATTGATGATAAGCTTCATGTTACGGCCCATCACCATGACGTCGCCATCCGCGTTGGTCAGCGTATTGGCGTTTTCAAAGACAATTTTGCCTTCCTGATTGGCCTCCTGGAACGATTGCTGACCACCCTGGGCCACGCCGCCAATGTGGAACGTCCGCATGGTCAGCTGTGTACCTGGCTCACCGATTGACTGCGCGGCAATGATGCCAACAGCCTCGCCCGAGTTAACAATCGTACCACGCGCAAGATCGCGCCCGTAACACATTGCACAAACGCCTTCTTCGGCTTCGCAGGTCAACGGCGAACGGATCTGGGTTCCACGAACCCCGGCCTCTTCGATAGCGTCCGCCATACGCTCGTCAATCAGCGTGCCTGCCCCGACGATCACCTCGTCCGTGCCCGGCTTGCAGATATCCTCGGCCGTGACACGGCCCAGCAAACGCTCGCTCAACGTGGCAACAACTTCGCCGTCGTTGACCGCTGGCACAGCCGCAATCGACTTCTCGGTGCCGCAATCGTGCATCCTGATGATACAATCCTGCGCCACATCCACCAAACGCCGGGTCAGATAACCCGAGTTCGCCGTTTTCAACGCCGTATCCGACAGACCCTTACGGGCACCGTGGGTCGAGTTGAAGTATTCAAGAACGCTCAGACCTTCTTTAAAGTTCGAGATGATTGGCGTTTCGATGATGTCGCCATTCGGCTTGGCCATCAGACCACGCATGCCGCCCAGCTGTTTCATCTGAGTAACCGATCCACGCGCACCAGAGTGGGCCATCATGTAAACCGAATTCGGCTCCAT
>DAOUQK010000022.1 GCA_030625695.1 Paracoccaceae bacterium
CTTTTGACATCGGCATCTGACAGGGTGACGGTATGGGCCTCGTAAGGCAGGCCAATCTCTTCCAGCATGATCGAGGCTTTGACACCATTCGGGGTCGGGAAGGAATAAAGCTGAAGGATGGATGGGTCAGAGGCGGGCCATTTGGCGGCGATGGGGAATTTTACGGGGTCTATCATGTGGTCTCCTGATGCCTGACGAACTCAGGCTGTGGTTGTTGAGCTTGGTAGAATAGGAACTTGGGGGTAAGTTGGCAATTCGGCAAGCAGAAATCTGACGAGACAGTGAAGGGAATATCCCTTCTAAATGTTTCAAGGATTTTATCGCCAGGCAATGTGATGGACATGGCTGGGAATTATCTTTGGGGCGGCATTTATGGCGATTGTGGAAGTGGTGCCCGCCGGCCGAGCGAAATGGACCTGGTGCTCAAAATCAGGGGTGCGTTGAAGAGCAAAAAGCTTATCAAGCCGTGGCCCGGCTTTCTTCGCGAGTATCAATCCGCCGGACGATTTATCGCCCGGCGGGTTTGGTTCTGATCAGCCTTTGACCGCAAGTTGAGGTGAGACCACGTCAATTCCAAGGGCCTTGCCGACGGCATAATAGGTCAGCTTGCCTGCATGCACATTCAGCCCGTTCAGCAGGTGTTCATCGTCGAGGCACGCCTGTTTCCAGCCTTTATCGGCCAAAGACAGAAGGAACGGCATGGTGGCGTTGCCAAGGGCGATGGTTGAGGTGCGGGCGACCGCCCCCGGCATGTTGGCGACGCAATAGTGCATGATGCCGTCAACGTCATAGATCGGGTCGGCGTGGGTGGTGGCATGGGATGTCTCAAAGCATCCGCCCTGATCAATCGCTACGTCCACCAGAACGGCACCCGGTTTCATTCCCGACAATTGCGCGCGGCTGATCAGTTTGGGAGCAGCGGCGCCGGGGATCAGCACAGCACCAACCACCATGTCGGCCTGCATCACCAGTTCGGCGGTGTTGCCAGCGCTGGCGTAAGAGGTTTTGAAGCTGCCGCCAAACACATCGTCAAGGTAACGCATGCGCGCCAGCGAGCGGTCAAGGACGGTGACATCCGCGCCCATGCCTGCCGCGATCCGTGCCGCGTGGGTGCCGACAACGCCGCCACCGATTACCACTACACGGGCCGGGCCTACGCCGGGAACACCACCCATAAGCACGCCGCGCCCGCCGTTGGCTTTTTGCAGGGTCCACGATCCGACTTGGGGGGCCAGACGGCCGGCGACTTCGGACATCGGGGCCAGCAAAGGCAGGCCACCGTTGCGGTCGGTGACGGTTTCATAGGCGATGGCGGTACAGCCCGAGTTAATCAGGTCATGGGTCTGATCCGGGTCTGGGGCGAGGTGCAGGTAGGTGAACAGGATTTGACCTTCCCGCAGCATCTTGCGTTCGACCGGCTGAGGCTCTTTGACTTTGACGATCATGTCGGCGCTGGCGAATATTTCTTCGGCCGTTTGCAGGATGGTGGCCCCGGCAGCGATATAAGCCGCGTCTTCAAAGCCAGAGCCGGTGCCGGCCATGGTTTCGATAATGACCTCATGGCCATGGGCCACGGCCTCTTGTGCGGCGTTGGGGGTCATGCCGACGCGGAATTCCTGGGGTTTGATCTCTTTGGGGCAACCGATTTTCATGTGCGGGTTCCTTTATTCACATGAGCGATGAAACTGATTGAGATATAGGCGTGTTGCCGCGCAATTTCTGTGGTATGTTTGCCGGTGAATGCCGGATGAAGTGGAATATTCTGCGAATAATCCGGCAAATGATGCAAAGGTATTGCGCAAATGGCATTGGATGCAACAGATCGACGGATTCTAAAGGCGCTTCAGATAAGCGGGCGGATGTCGAATGCTGATCTGTCGGAAAAGGTGAACCTGTCGCCCTCGGCCTGTCATCGGCGGGTGCAAAGGTTAGAGGTGGACAAGTATATAAACGGCTATGTAGCACTTTTGAATGCCCGCAAGATGATGGTGTCGACCACGGTGTTTGTCGAGATCACCTTGCAGGGGCAGGCGGATGAGGTGCTGGATGCGTTTGAAAAGGCGGTGGCGCGGATACCGGACGTGTTGGAGTGCCACTTGATGGCCGGATCGGCAGATTACCTGCTAAAGGTGGTGGCCGAGAATACCGAGGATTTCGCCCGTATTCACCGTCAGTATCTGGCAAGGTTGCCGGGGGTGTCGCAGATGCAAAGCTCGTTTGCGCTGCGGACGGTATTCAAGACGACGGCTTTGCCGGTTTAGGGGTTTAAGACGCGCTCATCCGCCCTTTCGGGCGTCTTCGCGGGTTCCTTCAGAAATCGACGGCGATGCCCTTTTTCTCCCAATCGCCAAAGCGGATTGGGTCGGGGCCGTCGCGACCGCCAAGTTCTTTGGGAGTGTCGATTTCGATGGCTGCTTCGCGGCGGGCCTCTGCTTCGGCAAGGGCGCGTTTGGCGGCGGCGGGAAGGTCGGGTTGCTTTGCGGGCGTGGTCACGGGCGGGTTCCTTTGTGCTGCGTCTGTGATATAGGCACGGGCCGGGCCCGGACAAGGCTAAACATCGGCAAGGCCGTACTGGAGTTGGGGATTTCGATGAGTGACACAGGAACACAAGCAAGACGCAGCGCCATTCACCTGTTGGATCAGGTTTTGGGCGAGGGCCGGTTGATGTCCGAGTGTCTGGGCGCAGGATTGCTGGACCATCTGGAGACGGGTGATCGGGCGAGGGCGCAGAGGCTGGCGACCGAGACCTTGAGGGGGTTGGAGAAGGCCGATCGGTTATTGCACAAACACTTGCGAAAATCCCCACCTTTGATGGTGAGGAATGCGCTGAGGCTGGGAACGGTTGAGCTGTGTGCAGGCGAGGCCGCGCACGGTGTGGTGAATGCCATGGTGAGCATTGTCGGGGCGCATAAACGGCACAGCAAGCTGAAGGGGCTGGTTAACGCAGTGTTGCGCAAGATAGCTGCGGAAGGGCCGCAGGCCTGGGGGGCGCTGCGGGCACCAAGGTTGCCGAAATGGTTGCGCGGCCCACTTGTGCAGGCCTGGGGAGGTGAAGCCGTCGGGATGATGGAGCGCGCGCATTTTGCCGGCGCTGCGTTGGATATTACCTGTAAGCCGGGGACGGCTATGGAGGGGCGGGAGTTGCCAACCGGCAGTGTTCGGCTGGATGCACCGGGGCAGGTTTCTGCCTTGCCGGGTTATGAAAACGGCGACTGGTGGGTGCAGGACGCGGCGGCGGCCCTGCCGGCATGGATTCTGGCGGCTGAGCCGGGTGAAAAGGTTCTGGACATGTGTGCCGCACCAGGCGGCAAGACGATGCAACTGGCGGCCACCGGGGCCACAGTTGTTGCCCTGGATTTGTCAGAGGCGCGGATGCGCCGGGTTGAAGAGAACCTGAAGCGGACTGGATTGGCGGCTGAAATCGTCATCGGTGACGGGTTGAAACATCAAGGTCATTATGACGCGATCCTGCTGGATGCGCCCTGTTCTGCCACTGGGACAATCCGGCGTCATCCCGACTTGCCACATGCCAAGGACGGGTCGGACTTTGGTGGGTTGATTGAATTGCAGACCAGGATGCTGGCGCATGCCTGGGGGTTGTTGAAACCGGGCGGGCGGATGGTGTTTTGCACCTGTTCGTTGTTGCCGGACGAAGGCGAGGTGCAGGTTGAAGAGGCGTTACAGACCTTTCCCGACATGTCGATTGACCGGGATGCGTTGGCCTTGAAGGGGGTTGATCCGGGTTGGATCACGCAAGAGGGCGGCTTGCGGTTACGCCCGGATTACTGGGCCGACAAGGGTGGAATGGACGGGTTTTACATTGCCTGTCTGCGCAAAGCCGCCTGAACTTAGGCCGGGTCAAGTTTCATAAGTGACTTCGTGCGTCACGCGGGCTATGATCACGCCAAACGCCGACAGAGCGTGCAAAAGGCAGTGCAAATGTTCAGGTCTGAATCCTTCGCAAACCGGAAAACCCGGTTTTTTAACCGGCTTTATGCCCGCCTTAGTCGGCGGCAACGTCCGGCGACGGGGTTCGTGTCACAGCCGGAACCGCGCACCATTGGCAGCTTTGCCCGGGGTCGTCAGTTGATTGCCGGTAACCTGCTGTTTGCGGGTTTTCTGGTGGATCAGCCGGGCGCGGACCTGTGGGAGATCGCAGGCCCGGATGCGGCATTTGATGCCGACCGGCACGGGTTTGGCTGGCTGGACGATCTGGCGGCGGTTGGGGATCACGCGGCGCGGACCCGCGCGCAGGATTGGCTGAATGGCTGGATAAATCGCTATGGCGCTGGGCAGGGGCCGGGCTGGACGCCTGATCTGACCGGACGCCGGGTGATCCGCTGGATCAATCACGCGATCTTTCTTTTGCGCGGACAAGACAGCGAGGCCAGCCAGGCCTTTTTCCGGGCCTTGAGCCGCCAGGCGTGGTTTCTGGGCAAGCGTTGGCAGGCGGCGGCCCCCGGATTGCCAAGGTTCGAGGCCCTGACCGGGTTGATTTATGCCGGGTTGTCGTTGGAGGGGTGCGAATACCTTGCCGATCCGGCGATCAAGGCGATTGCCCATGAATGTGATACGCAGATCAACGATTCCGGCGGTCTGCCGACCCGTAACCCCGAAGAATTGCTGGCGGTGTTCACGCTGCTGACCTGGGCCGCTGCCGTGCTGCACGAAGTCGGGCGCGGCGCGTCACCGTCACATATTGCGGCGATAGAACGGATCGCGCCGACGTTGCGGGTGTTGCGTCATGCCGATGGCGGGTTGGCGCGGTTTCATGGCGGTGGGCGGGGGTTGGAAGGGCGGCTGGATCATGCCTTGGCCGCCAGTCAGGTCAAGCCGGAGCAGGCCAAAGGTCTGTCGATGGGGTATGCCCGCCTGTCTGCCCGGCGCACCAGTATCATTGTCGATGCCAGCCCACCGCCGGGAGGGGCGATGTCGGGCAACGCGCACGCATCAACGCTGGCGTTCGAACTGACCTCGGGCCGCCGCCCGTTGGTGGTCAACTGCGGTTCCGGCGCCTCATTCGGCACCGAATGGCGGCGCGCCGGACGCGCCACGCCGCTGCATTCGACTTTGTGCGTGGCGGGCCATTCCAGTGCGTCATTGGGCGAACCAACCGGCAACCACGCGCGCGAGCCGCTGATCGAACGGCCCGGACATGTGCCGATTGAGATATCCGAGATGTCCGATGGTATCCGGTTTCAGGGGGGGCACGATGGCTATAGCCGCATTTATGGCCTGACCCATGCGCGCACGCTTGAACTGGCGTTTGACGGGCGCGGAATGACTGGCGAAGACATGTTACTGGCGATGGATGATGCCTCAAAACGTCGGTTTGACAGTGCGGTCGATGCCACCGGTCTGGCCGGGGTCAGCTTTGACATTCGCCTGCATCTGCATCCGGATGTGGACGCAGCGCTTGATCTGGGCGGGGCTGCGGTGTCGATGGCACAGAAAAGCGGGGAAATCTGGGTTTTCCGCCATGATGGTACGTGTAAATTGTCACTGGAACCAAGCGTTTACCTTGAAAGTACAAGATTAAAGCCACGCGCGACAAAACAGATCGTTTTATCTGGCCGGGCAATGGATTATGCGACCCGTATCCGCTGGTCATTGAGCAAAGCACAGGACACAGCCGTGGCTGTGCGCGATTTGAACCGGGACGAGATGGATTTTGACATTGGCTATGAAAGCTGACCCAACGGGGACGACCTAAACTATGACTGACTTGCCCATTCGACGTGCATTACTGTCTGTATCTGACAAAACCGGTTTGGTTGATTTGGGGCGTGCCCTCGCAGCGCGCGGCGTTGAATTGCTTAGCACTGGGGGATCCGCCCAGACGCTACGTGATGCTGGCTTGGACGTGCGCGATGTGGCGGATGTGACGGGATACCCTGAGATGATGGACGGGCGGGTCAAAACCCTGCATCCGGGCGTGCATGGCGGTTTGCTGGCTTTGCGCGACAATGACGATCATGTGGCTGCGATGGCAGAGCATGGGATTGGCGCGATTGATCTGTTGGTGGTCAATTTGTATCCGTTCGAAGAGACCGTCGCGGGCGGTGGTGATTTCGACACTTGTATCGAGAATATCGACATTGGCGGCCCGGCGATGATCCGGGCGGCGGCCAAGAACCATGCGTTTGTGACGGTGATTGTCGATGTCGCGGACTATGACACGTTGTTGGGCGACATGGATCAGCATGACGGGGCCACTTGTGCCGGGTTCAGGCGCAAGCGGGCACAGATTGCTTATGCCCGCACGGCTGCTTATGACGCGGCGGTTTCCGGCTGGATGGCAGGGGCGATTGGGCTGGATGCACCGCGCCGCCGGGCCGTGGCCGGGACGTTGGTGCAAAGCCTGCGGTACGGCGAAAACCCGCATCAGGGCGCGGCGTTTTACAGTGATGGAACGACAAGCGCCGGGGTGGCGACGGCGGTTCAGCATCAGGGCAAGGCGCTGAGCTACAACAACATCAACGACACTGACGCGGCGTTTGAATTGATCAGTGAGTTTAGCCCTGAAAGTGGCTCGGCCTGTGCAATCATCAAACACGCCAACCCGTGCGGCGTGGCGCGTGGGGCGACATTGAAAGAGGCATATTTGCGCGCGTTTGATTGCGATCGCACCAGTGCATTTGGTGGAATTATCGCTCTTAATCAGGTGCTTGACGCGGATACAGCGCGCGAGATTACCGGTATACTGACCGAAGTGGTGATTGCTCCGGGGGCGACGGATGAGGCCAAAGCAGTGTTTGCCGCCAAGAAGAACCTGCGTCTGCTGACAACCGGTGGTCTGGCTGATCCGCGCGCGGCGGGATTGATGCTCAAACAGGTTTCGGGCGGGTTTTTGATGCAGGATAAAGACGTGGGGCGTGTGTCATTGGATGACCTGAAGGTGGTCACTAAACGCGCGCCGACGGATACCGAACTGGCCGATCTGCTGTTCGCCTGGACCGTTGCCAAGCATGTCAAATCCAACGCCATCATCTACGTCAAAGACGGTGCAACAGTCGGCGTTGGGGCCGGCCAGATGAGCCGGGTCGACAGCACACGGATTGCCGCACGCAAGGCCGAAGATATGGCCGAGGCCATGGGATTGGACGCACCGCTGACCAAAGGCAGCGTCGTGGCGTCGGATGCGTTTTTCCCCTTTGCTGACGGGTTGATCACAGCGGCCGAGGCCGGGGCGACGGCCCTGATCCAGCCGGGCGGGTCAATGCGCGATGACGAGGTGATTGCCGCCGCGGATGCCGCCGGGTTGGCCATGGTGTTCACTGGCATGCGTCATTTCAGGCATTAGGAGACATTGAGCGTGTCCAACAAACATGAATTCACCCAGCCGCCCAAACGCGTTATGCTTTGCAAACGCTGCCTCGGGCGGCTGAGCGAATACATGACTGCTGTTAAATTGGATACGCTCTAAATGCGCCTGCTTATCCGATCTGCCCTTGCGGCGTTGCTGATTGATCAGGCGACCAAGTATCTGGTGGTGTTCTGGATGGGTCTTGACCGGATCCGGGCAATTGATGTCTGGCCGCCGTTTCTGAACTTTCGCTACGGCGAAAACCGGGGCATCAACTTTGGTCTGTTTACCGGCGAAACCGACTGGGTGCGTTGGGTGTTGATCGGGTTTTCATTGTTGGTTGCCGCGACCGTGCTTTATTGGGTGCTTCGTTGGCATAAAGAATCGTGGCGGATGATGATCAGTGCCGGGTTGCTGATCGGCGGAGCGCTGGGCAATATAGCTGACCGGCTGTTATACGGCTATGTGCTGGATTTCCTGAATATGTCGTGCTGCGGGCTGAACAATCCGTTTGTGTTCAACGTCGCGGACGTGTTCATTTTTGCTGGCGTGGCCGGACTGGTTCTGTTCGAGACCGGGCGCAGTAAGAAACGGTAAGAAAAACGCCGCGTGACGCGGGATGAAAATTGCGCTAAAGCTGCGCGAAACAGGCAGGAGTAACCCCCATGCGACTATCGCCTGGTATAATCATTGTGGCGGCCTTGGCCTTGGCTGGGTGTTCCGGCGGCGGTCTGCGCGAGCTTTCAAGAGCCAGCGCCGGGCCGGATGAATTTCTGGTCCTACCCAACAAGCCGCTGACCGCACCACCCGAATACAATAGCCTACCAACCCCCACCCCCGGCGGGGCAAATCTGGTAGATCAGCACCCGATTGCCGATGCCGCAGCAGCCCTTGGTGGGCGTCCAGAGCTTTATGCAAATAACGGCGTTCCCACTTCAGATGGGGGGCTGCTGGCCCAGACGTCACGCTATGGAGTCCCGCCCAATACACGGGTGATCCTGGCCGAAGAGGACGCGCAATTTCGCAAGCGCAAAGCGACTCTGTCGAAATTCCGGCTGTTCAAGGTCGACCGGTATGAGCAGTCGTATAAATCCCAAACGATTGACCCGTTCACCCAGGCGGGCGCGTTGCTGAACGCAGGTATTCGCATACCGACCGCCCCGCCAAAAAAATAATTAACTTTTGCGATTCAGAGTATGGATCGGACGGTGTTGACGGGAGCGCGCCGCCCTCACGTTTTCGCCAATTTTCGTGTCGGGTTGTTGAATGCGACCGAATGCAGCGTAGATTAGGCACAGCTTAAGGGGTGGCAATGTCCATATTGTCGGCCCAATTGGAGGACTTTTGATGATCCGTGTATTGGCTACTGTTTTCGCCACTTTAACCGCCACGTTGCCGGTTTTGGCGCAAACGACCCCGGATAATAAGGAACTGGTGACCAGTTTCACGCTTGATAACGGGTTGCAGGTGATCGTTGTCGAAGACCACCGCGCCCCGGTTTTGCAACATATGATCTGGTATCGCTCTGGCGCAGCGGACGAACCGCGCGGCGCGTCCGGTGTGGCGCATTTTCTGGAGCATCTGTTGTTCAAGGCGACTGATACCCTGGAGGCGGGCGAGTTTTCGGCCACGGTGGCCGCCAACGGCGGGCGCGACAACGCCTTTACCAGTTATGATTATACCGCCTATTTCCAACGGGTTGCCGCCGACCGTCTGGACCTGATGATGCGAATGGAAGCGGACAGGATGGTTAATATCCGCCTGACCGAGCAGAACATCGCAACCGAACGCGACGTGATTTTGGAAGAGCGTAACACAAGGGTCGAAAACTCGGCCCGGGCGTTGTTTAGCGAACAAAAAAGCGCGATCCAGTATTTCAACCACCGCTACGGCGTGCCGGTTATTGGTTGGCGGCATGAGATGGAGGCGCTGGATCTGGACGATGCGCTGTCGTTTTACCGCACCTATTACGCGCCCAACAACGCCACATTGGTGGTGTCGGGCGATGTGACGCCGGACGAGGTTAAGGCGTTGGCGCAAAAGCATTATGGCGTCATTCCGGCCAATCCTGACCTGCCTGTGCGGGTGCGCACGCAGGAACCGCCGCAAACCGCGGCGCGGCGGATGCGTTACAAAGACCCGCGCGTGGCACAGGAATATGTCAGCCGGTCGTATCTTGCGCCGGAACGCAACAGTGGCGATCAGGAAACAGCGGCGGCACTGTTTTTGCTGGCAGAAATCCTTGGCGGCGGGACCACGTCGTATTTGACCGAACAGCTTCAGTTTGAAACCCAGGTGGCGGTCTATACCGGCGCGTTTTATTCCGGGCAATCGCTGGATCAAACCACGTTCAGCGTGATTGTTGTGCCTGCCGAAGGGGTGTCCTTGGAGGAGGTCGAGGCGGCGATGGACAAAGGGTTGGCTGACTTTATCGACGGCGGTGTTGATCCGGACCAACTGGCGCGGATCAAGATGCAATTGCGTGCCTCGCAGGTATATGCGCGTGACAATGTGGACGGGATTGCCAACCGGTATGGCCGCGCGCTTAGTGTCGGATTGACGATCAAGGATGTGCAGGACTGGCCGGATATTTTGCAGGCCGTAACAGGCGAACAAATCATCGAGGCGGCCCGCGAGGTGCTGCGACCTGAGACATCCGTGACCGGTTGGTTGATGCGCGATGCAGGGTTAGAATCTGAGGTAAGCCAATGAAACACTTGATGATTTTGATATTGGCGCTGGTTTTCGCAGGCCCGGCAATGGCCGAGGTAAAGATCAAAGAGGTGACGTCGCCCGGTGGTTTGACCGCCTGGTTGGTCGAGGATCATTCGATTCCGTTCACCGCGCTGGAAATACGGTTCCGGGGGGGGACGTCACTGGATGCGCCCGGTAAACGCGGATCGATCCATTTGATGACCGCCTTGATCGAGGAAGGTGCCGGAGATCTGGAGTCACGCGCCTATGCCCGTACCCTCGAAGGGCTGGCGGCCAGTTTCGGGTTTGATTCCAGCAGCGATTCAGTTTCGGTGTCGGCAAGGTTCCTGAGCGAGAACCGCGAGGCGGCGCTCAGCCTGCTGCGCGACACGCTACACCACCCAAGATTTGATCAAAGCGCGATCGACCGGGTGCGCGGACAGGTGATTTCGAGCCTCAGGTCCGACGCCAAAGATCCGGATGCGATTGCAGCGGCGACGTTCCGGCGACTGGCCTATGGTGATCATCCTTACGGGTCTGACGGGGCCGGCACGATTGAAACGATCTCAGGCCTAAGCCGCGATGACATCATTGCCGCCAAACGCGCAGTGTTCAGCCGCGAGCATCTGTATATCGGTGCGGTCGGCGATATCACGGCGCAGGAACTGGGCGCGGTGATTGATGATCTGCTGGGCGATCTGCCCGCGACCGGGGCCACCATTCCCGGTCTGGCGACGGTTGGTCTGACCGGTGGCGTGACGGTGGTGGACTTTGACACACCGCAATCGGTGGCTTTGTTCGGCCATGCCGGGATTGACCAGGACGATCCGGATTTCTTTGCCGCTTATGTGCTTAACCAGGTGCTTGGCGGTGGCTCGTTTGAGAGTCGTCTGATGAACGAGGTACGCGAAAAGCGCGGACTGACGTACGGCGTCTATTCCTATCTGTCGCCGCGCGATCTGGCGGCGACGTATCGCGGTGGGGTGTCGTCGGCCAATGGCAAGATTGCCGAGGCGATTGCGGTGATTTCCGACGAATGGGCCAAGGCGGCGCATGAGGGTATTACGAAGGCTGAGATGGACGCGGCCAAAACCTATCTGACCGGGGCTTACCCGCTGCGGTTTGACGGTAATGCGCGGATTGCCGGAATTTTGGTGGCGATGCAGATGCAGGACCTGCCAATCGACTATATCGCTACGCGCAACGCGCGGGTCGAGGCGGTGACATTGGCGGATGTGAACCGTGTTGCCAGTGAATTGTTGCAACCCGAGGGGCTGCGGTTTGTGGTGGTCGGCAAGCCAGAGGGTTTGCAGGACCGAACGGATTGATCCGAGGCAGGATGCGATCCTGCCCCGGGTCGGCGTGTTATTCGACCGGGTGAAAATCAAACCCACCGTCTGCGAAGAAGAAGAATTCGCATGGGATGTCGGATATGCAGGCGGTTGAGTGTTTCAGCCCGGCGGGCACGTACCAGTAAGAACCGGCCACCATTTCCGGCGGGGTCGCTTGGCCGTCAAACGGGTTGGTCATTACACCTTTCATAACAATGCCGTGGTAGGCTCCGGTGTGGGTATGCGCGCCGCTGTCGAAATTGGCCGGGAACTTGCCAAAGGTGCCATGGCCGCCTTTGGTCAGTGCGCCGTAAGCGTCGGCCATTTGAATCGCCGGGTTGAGGTTGAAATATTCCAACTGACCGGCCTGCACCACCACCGGTTTGGCAGGGTCAAACGCACCCGCAAGGGCCGGGGTGGCGATGGTCGCTGCGAGCAGGGCTAGAAGGTGAATATGTGTCATTTCAGTCATCCATTTGATTGCTTGGATGTTCAGGGTACGGGTGATGTGCGGGGCACAGAATGACAGATCGTTCGCTTTGGCAAACTGATCGTCCCAAAATATGGCGTGATTGATTGCGTCAAGTGCGCTGGTTGGTGCAAGGTGTTTTCGCGGGCCGCAAAGGGATGGCAGGAATGACCGAAGTAATCAGTGACATTATGAAATACATGCAGTTGACGGGCTGCGTCTATTTCCAACGCGATTTCTGTGGCCCTTGGGCGATGCGGATGGCCGATACCGGGTTCGCTCAGTTTCATGTCATCACCAGTGGGGCCTGCGTGGTTGAAACCGACGGAAAGACCCATGACATAGGCACGGGCGACGTTCTGTTCTTCCCGCATGGCGCTGCGCATGTTCTGGCGGACCAATCGGGGCGGGAACCGGTTGAAGGGCCGGAATACATGCAGGCGCTGGCAGGGGATGCGCCGATGTTCACGCAAGGACCATCGCCGACCCGGATGATTTGCGGGCATTTTGCCTATCGCGCCAAGGGCACGCATCCGTTGCTGGATGAACTGCCGGAAATGGTACATATCACGGCGTCTGAGATGGGGGCTTCGTCGCCCACCACAACCCTGTTGCACCTGATCATGGATGAGTTGACCGATAAAGAACCGGGTTTTGAAATGTCAGTCGAACGGCTGGCCGAAGTGCTGTTGCTTCAGGTATTGCGGGTTTATTACCGGGCGCAAAGCAGTCCCAAAGGGTTCTTTGCGGGTCTGCGCGACAGCCGTTTAAGCCGGGCAATCGCGCGCATTCACGCCGATTACGGCGGGCCTTTGACGCTGGCTGATCTGGCCGAAAGTGCAGCGATGTCGCGCACAGCATTCGCCTTGCGGTTTTCCATGGTGGTTCGCATGACCCCGATTGACTATTTGCAACGCTGGCGCATGTTGGTGGCGCAGGATCTGCTGGCAACCACCGCCTGGTCGATCAGCGAGATTGCTGAACAGGTCGGTTACGGGTCTGATATTGCGTTTTCTAGGGCCTACAAGCGACGCTTTGGCAAGCCACCGTCAATGGGGCGTCATTCGTGGTAAGCACCCGGGATGTTTCTTACGCGTGGCGTTGGACCAATACCGACCCGACGGAATACCCGGCCCCGAATGAGCAGATCAGCCCGTAGTCGCCGACCGCCAGATCGTCCGAGTATTTCGAGAAGGTGATGATCGACCCGGCAGAGGAAGTATTGGCATAATCCTGTAGGATATTAGGCTGTTCACCCGGTTCCGGGCTGCGCCCCAGCACCTTTTTGCCGATGAAGTCATTCATCGCCTTGTTGGCCTGATGCAGCCACAGGCGCTTTAGGTCATCGCGGTCCACTCCGTCGTCGGCGATGTGGCTCTGAATGTGTTTGGCCACCAGCGGCAGCACCTCTTTGAACACTTTGCGGCCGTTCTGCATGAACTGCATGTCGCGCCGGTCGGCCACGCCGTCCGGGCGCGAGCGGCGCAGGAAACCGTTGTTGTTGCGGATATTGTTCGAGAAAACCGTGGCGCAGCGGGTTGATTTGATTTCGAAATACGCCCCGGTCGCGTCCTCGGCCCGTTCGATCAAGGTGGCGGTGGCCACGTCGCCAAAGATAAAGTGACAATCGCGGTCGCGCCATTCCAGATGGGCGCTGCAAATCTCGGGGTTGATCACCAGAGCCGAGCGGATCGAGCCGGAGCGGACCATATCCGCCGCTGCCTGAATGCCGAAGGTGGCCGACGAACAGGCGACGTTCATATCAAAGGCAAAGCCCTGGATGCCCAGCAATTCCTGAATTTCGATGGCGACCGCCGGATAGGCGCGCTCTAAATTGGAGGCAGCACAAATGATCGCATCCACATCCGCCGCCGTCTTGCCCGCTTGTGCCAGTGCTTTGTTGGCTGCGTCCACGCCCATTTCGGCCATCACCGACGGGTCACCGTCGGCGCGTTGGTGTAAAATGGGGTGCATGATGTCCGGGTCAAGAATGCCGGGTTTGTTGATCACATAACGCTGTTGGATGCCCGACGCCTTGAAGATGAATTCTTCTGAGGAATGTTCGATCGGGGCGACGTCGCCGGCGGCGATGGCATCGGCATTTTGTGCGTTGGTCTTGTCAGCGTAAGCGTTGAAGGCTGTCACCAGTTCGGCGTTGGTGATGATACTCTCGGGGGTAAAGACCCCGGTGCCTGTAATGGCGGCGATATGGCTCACGTTTGTTGCCCCCCGGGCTTTTGCGGTCTGTTTCAGACGAAACTATCGGGGTGGGGCGGTTCGGGCAAGTGGTGATGCTTGGATTGGGTCCAAGACACAAAAAAAGGCGCCAGTGCCGGGCTTTTGGGAGAGAGCCACCCGGTACTGACGCCGATTTTGATCGTTCTGGTTTAGCGTGTGAAGGTGCCGCGCGCGACGGTTTCGATTTCGCCACGGGACAGGCCGATATCACTCAGTTCCCGCTCAGACAGGCTGTTCAGCGCGTTGCGGGTGGTGCGGGCGTCGTTCCAGGTGCGTACTGCGCCGGTCATTGCGGCGAAGGCAAGGCCAACACGCTCGCTCAGGTCAACCGAGATGGCGTTTGCGGGCGTGGTGTCGGTCACGTTGTTGAGGCCGAACATAGAAGTGAATGTTGAGCCGATGAGGCCAGCCGTCGAGAGGGAGCCAAAGTGTGTGCGGGAAGTGTCGAGAGCAGTCATATCCATGTTCCTTATGTTTGGTTGCGTTGTTTTGTTGTTCGTTTCGATGAGAGGCATTTAGGGATGGAAAATGCCCATTACTAGCTGCAAAAATAGCAAGGGTGATATGCGTTTTTTGCATAGGTCAAAATTGGGCGTAAGGCGTTTAAAATAAGGCTAAAAATGGATGGGCCGGTGTCGTTCCTGTGCCGTTCGATGTCGAATTTTGGCCGGATGTCGCGCATGGATACTACCGGTGTCGTTTTTGGACGGAATGCAATATGCTTGGCTAATGTTCGCGTTTCGTGCTAGTGCGTCAGAAAAGCAACAAAAAGTTATCAGGGCACAGTTGGTGCACAGATAACGCACAGTGAGGGCAGGGTGGAATATGCGGATTTTGGGTATTGATCCGGGGTTGAGGAACCTTGGTTGGGGTGTGATCGAATCACATGGGTCAAAACTTAGCCATGTGGCCAATGGTGTCTGCAAATCATCTGGCGATGATCTGGCGCGGCGGTTGCTGTCGTTGCACGAGCAGCTAAGCGATGTTCTGGCGCGGTTCATGCCCGATCAGGCGGCAATTGAGCAGACCTTTGTGAACAAGGACGGGGCCGGGACGCTAAAGCTGGGGCAGGCGCGCGGGGTTGCGTTGCTGGCGGCGGCACAATGTGGTTTGCTGATTGGGGAATACGCGCCGAACCGGGTCAAAAAGACAGTGGTTGGCGTTGGGCACGCGGACAAGGTGCAGGTAATGCATATGGTAAAGCTGCAATTGCCCGGCTGTGATCCACAGGGGCCGGATGCGGCAGATGCGTTGGCGATTGCCATTTGTCACGCGCATTATGGCGGGGTCGACGGGCCAAAGTTGCGGGAGGTTTCGGCATGATTGGCAGGCTGTCAGGGCGGCTGGATTACCGCAGCACGGACCATGTGCTGATCGACGTGCGCGGGGTTGGGTATATTGTCTATTGCTCCGAGCGGACAATGGCGGCCTTGCCAAGGGTTGGCGAGGCGGTGTCCCTATATACTGATCTGCTGGTGCGCGAGGATTTGTTGCAGCTGTTCGGGTTTCTGTCACTGGTTGAAAAAGAGTGGCACCGGTTGCTGACGTCCGTGCAGGGCGTCGGGGCCAAGGTTTCATTGGCGATCATGGGCACGTTAGGTCCGGACGGGGTTGGCCGGGCGATTGCGATGGGCGACTGGAATATGGTTAAGTCCGCCAAAGGCGTCGGTCCCAAGCTGGCGCAACGGATTGTATTGGACTTGAAGGATAAAGCGCCGGGGGTGATGGCGATGGGGGGCACGGTTACGGACGCGATGGAGGGGGCGGTGGACGTTGTTATTGAACCTTCTGAAGTTGTGTCTACACTATCTGCGTCGAAAAATGCCAGCGCGCTGGGCAGTTCAGTGGCAGGCGCATTGTCGGCGCTGGGCAATCTGGGTTATGCCCCGGCAGAGGCGTCGGCGGCGGTGGCCGAAGCGTCAGGGGCTGAGCCGGATGTGGATGAACCCGGATTGATCCGGGCGGCGTTGAAGCTGCTGGCGCCCAAGGGGTGATCCGGAATGAGTGATGTTGATCCATCGTTGAGCCCCGAGGTGCAGCCCGAGGATAATGACCGGGCGTTGCGGCCTCAGGCGCTGTCTGAGTTCATAGGTCAGGCTGAGGCGCGAGCCAATCTTAGAGTATTCATTCAATCGGCAAAGCAGCGCGGCGAGGCGATGGATCATACGTTGTTCCATGGGCCTCCGGGTTTGGGCAAAACCACGTTGGCGCAGATCATGGCGCGTGAGCTTGGGGTCAATTTTCGCATGACCAGCGGGCCGGTTTTGGCGCGGGCGGGGGATTTGGCGGCGATACTGACCAATCTTGAGGCGCGGGATGTGTTGTTCATCGACGAGATTCACCGGCTTAATCCGGCGGTCGAGGAGGTTCTGTATCCGGCGTTAGAGGATTTCGAGCTTGATCTGGTGATTGGCGAAGGGCCGGCTGCGAGGACTGTAAGGATCGAGCTTCAGCCTTTTACGCTGGTGGGGGCGACGACGCGAATGGGGTTGTTGACGACGCCATTGCGGGACCGGTTTGGGATTCCCACAAGGTTGCAGTTTTACACCATCGAGGAACTGCATGAAATTGTGACGCGCAATGCGCGGCTGATGGGGATTCCGATAGATTCGGACGGCGCACGCGAGATTGCACGGCGGGCACGGGGGACGCCGAGGATTGCCGGGCGGTTGCTGCGACGGGTGGTGGATTTCGCGGTTGTGGAAGGCGATGGGACGATTTCGCGGGCGTTGGCGGATAGTTCGCTGACCCGTTTGAGTGTGGATCATTTGGGGCTGGACGGAGCGGACCGGAGGTATTTGCGGCTGATTGCCGAGAATTATCAAGGCGGGCCAGTGGGGATTGAGACTTTGTCGGCGGCGTTGAGTGAATCGCGTGACGCGCTTGAAGAAGTGATCGAGCCGTTTTTGTTGCAGCAGGGATTGATACAGCGCACACCCAGGGGGCGGATGTTGGCGCATAAGGCCTGGGCGCATTTGGGGATGGCGGCGCCCAAGGGGCAGAGCGAATTGTTTGAGTAGACGTCGGGAGCCTCCGGCGGGAGTTTATTTAGCAAGATGAAGGAGCAAAAGTGACAGCGGGTGAGATAGAGGTGATGTTTGCTCAGGCTGGTGGTTATCGCTTTGCCCGGTGGGGGAGGGCGATCGCACCCGTGGTGTTTGGGGTTGAGGAAGAAACGTTGTCCATTGTGAAGGGCGCGTTTGAAGCGGTGTGTAAGTTGGCCGGGCATGAGATGGATGAAGTTGATCCGGAGCTTGGCAGTAACTGTATGATGTTTTTCTTTCGCGATTGGGATGAGCTGTTGGCGGTGCCCGATCTGGGGCGGCTGGTGCCGGATCTGGAGGATTTGGTTGCGCGGTTGCAACAGGGCGATGCCAGCCAGTATCGGGCGTTTCGGTTTGATCAGGCGGGCGCGATCAAGGCGGCGATTGTGTTTTTGCGGATGCGCGGCGAAATGGCGGAAATGCCGGGCGAGGTTTTGGCCTTGGGGCAGGTGGTCCAGATCATGTTGCTTTGGGGTGATGCGGCGTTTCAGGACCGCTCGCCCTTGGCAGTGGCGGGAGAGACAACTATTTTGCGGCCGGAAATTGCTGATTTGATACGCGCGGCTTATGATCCGGTGATGCCGGATGTGGCGGGGGACACCTCTCATGTGCTTCGGTTGGCAGCAAGGATGGGTTTGAACAATGACACATGAGTTCCGGGTCCGGGTGTATTACGAAGATACCGACATGGGTGGCGTGGTGTATTACGCCAATTATCTGCGGTTCATAGAGAGGGCGCGTAGCGAATGGGTGCGCTCGTTGGGGATTGACCAGAATGCCATGCGCGAGGACGGTATCGTTTGGGTGGTGCGCCGGGTTGAAGCGGATTACATTCAGGCCGCACGGTTTGAGGATGATCTGGTGATCGAGACCGCTATGACCTTGGTGACCACTGCACGGCTGGAGATGGAGCAGGTGGTGCGCCGGGGTGATGAGGTGATATTTCGGGCGCGGGTAATGGCCGCGTGTATGAATGCGCAGGGCCGCCCGGTGCGCCTTCCGGCAGAGATTCGCGCATTGATGTAACAATGCGGCGGTTATGCGGTTGTTTTGTTGGCTTTTGATAAGAAGCTGGGTTAGATTGACGCCAATAAGGCCGAAACAATCGGCCGCAGGTTATTGAGCAGGCAAATGGAAGCAGAAACTCTGGCGCTGGCGCAGGGGATTGATTTCTCCTTGTGGGGGCTTTTCGCGCGCGCGACTTTGGTCGTTAAACTTGTAATCATCATGCTGACGACGGCATCGGTCTGGGCCTGGGGGATCATCTTTCAAAAGTTGATCACCTATCGCGCGGCCCGCAAGGAAGCGTTGGTGTTTGATCAGGCGTTCTGGTCGGGAGAGCCGCTGGACACGCTGTTCGAGGCAATTGGCACCACGCCCCAAGGTAGTTCGGAAAAGATATTTGTCGCAGGCATGACCGAATGGCGACGGTCGCATCGCGATGATGGCGGGCTGATTGCCGGGGCGCAGGCACGCATTGACCGGTCGATGGATGTGGCAATTGCCAAGGAAAGCGAAGGGCTGCTGGGCGGGTTGACGGTGCTGGCGACCGTGGGATCAACCGCGCCATTTGTCGGGCTGTTTGGCACAGTCTGGGGCATCATGAACGCATTCATCGAAATCGCTGAACAGCAAAACAGCAGCCTGGCGGTGGTGGCCCCTGGTATTGCCGAGGCGTTGCTGGCCACGGGTCTGGGCCTGTTGGCGGCGATCCCGGCGGTGATTTTCTATAACAAGCTGAGCAGTGACAGTGACCGGATTGTTGGTGGTTATGAGGCGTTTGCCGATGAATTTGCCACCATCCTGTCACGTCAGTTGGATAGTTAGACGATGGGTGCCGGGGTTCAACAGGCAGGATCTGGTGGGCGCAGGCGGCGACGCGGGCGGGCGCGGACAAGGCCAATGGCCGAGATCAATGTGACACCGTTTGTTGATGTAATGCTGGTGTTGCTGATCATCTTTATGGTGGCGGCCCCGTTGATGACCGTTGGCGTGCCGGTTGATCTGCCCAAGACGGCGGCGGGGGCGCTGGCGGCGGACTCGGAAGAGCCGCTGAGTGTGACCATTCTGGCCAATGGTGAAGTGCAGATCATGACCACGCCGACACCGCGTGATCAGTTGGTGAACAAACTGCGGGCAATCGCGGCTGAGCGCGAGACGGACAGGGTGTTTTTAAGGGCCGATGGCGCGGTGCCCTACGCGCAAGTGATGCAGGTGATGGGCGCGCTGAATGCGGGCGGGTTTTCCAATGTCGGGCTGGTGACGGATGTCGGCGGACCGACATTGGACGAGCCGGGGCAGTGAGGGGACGGGCGTGCAGACCGGTACCAAAATTTCAGGCGCAGCACACCTGGTATTGCTGGGATGGGCCGCTTTTGGTGGGTCGTTTGACGCCGATCCATTGCCGTTTGAGGTGCAGGACGTGTCAATAATCACCGCCGAACAATTTGCAGCGATGACCGCGGGCATGCAGGTGCCGGATGTTACGGAAACGCCAGTTGCGCCGAGTGAGCCTGAGGCCGATACCGCCACGCCCGAAGTCAGCGCCGAACCAGACGAAACCCCTTCGCAGGTTTCGCCTGAACCAGTAACGCAGCCGGTCTCGGAAGCGGAACCTGAAACCGTGCCGGATCAGCCAGCGCCCGAGGTTGAGGCAATTGAGGCAACCCCTCAGCCGCCCACGCCGGACGTGGTTGTTGAACCGCTTGCCTCCGGGCCGGATGACACGCCAGAGCCGCGACCAATTG
>DAOUQK010000370.1 GCA_030625695.1 Paracoccaceae bacterium
TGGAATATGAAGATCTGGATGTGCCAAGCGTATCCGGCTTCATGTCAATGCAGTATCGGATATGCAATTTACCAAACGTACAGTTGCAGTTGTGCCAACCGAACGAAGACCCGTCGCCACAGCGTATTCATCTGAATTCGAAAGGCGAGGGTGTGTTCCATTTAGGGTTCGAAGTCCCGGATGCGGATGCGGCAGAGAATGAAGCCACGGGCGCTGGCCTGGACATCCTGATGCGTGACCGCCGCGCCAATGGGACCGGCTTCACATATTACGATACGGCAGAACAAGGCGCGGTCACGATACTGACCCGCGCGACGGATCAACCCGGAAAATGACCCCGAAAATACCCCGCTGTTCGTATCACCCGGCCCCGCGAAACCCTGGTCATGGTTTTACCCTCCCATCGCTCTGTATAAATCCCGGGAATTCGCCATCGGCGGGCGTGACGCACCGGGTGGCTCGCAGTCGCCTGCCAAGACATCACAGGGCTTTCAGGGACGTGGGGTTTTGGACAATGCGGCGGCAGTCGTGTGCTGGGTTCGGGCCATTGAAGGGCTTCGACCAGCGGCATAACCTCAATAAATCAAGGGAGAAATAACTATGCGCGCAGCTCTTTTTCATGAGTTTCAAGGCCCCATAACGGTTGAAACGGTGCCAGATCCGGCACCGCCCAAAGATGGGGTCGTGCTGAAAGTCATTGCCAACGGTGTTTGCCGAAGTGACTGGCATGCCTGGATGGGGCACGATACCGATATCAAATCTTTGCCACATATACCTGGCCACGAGTGTTCCGGGATCATTGAAGCCGTGGGGCCCGATGTCAAACGTTGGAAACCCGGAATGCGGGCCATTGTGCCTGTTGTTTCAGGCTGTGGGCATTGCGGCTATTGCCTGGGCGGTCAACACCAGATCTGCCCGGATCAGTACCAGCCCGGGTTCACCGGCTGGGGCGCTTTCGCAGAATATGTTGCGGTCCCCTATGCGGATGCCAACCTTGTTCTGCTGCCAGAGGACGTTTCTTTCGAGGTTGGTGGCAGCCTGGGATGCCGTTTTACCACGGCTTTTCGTGTTATTGCCCAGCAAGGCAGGGTCAGACCGGGGCAATGGGTTGCCGTTCATGCGTGCGGCGGTGTCGGGCTTTCGGCCGTCACTATTGCACAAGCCATGGGGGCGAGCGTGATTGCCGTCGACATTGATGACGCAAAACTGGATTTGGCAAAGAAAGCCGGTGCGGGCTATACGTTGAACGGCCTTAAGATCGGAAATGTGCCCGAGGCGATATGGGACATTTCCGGCGGCGGCGTACACGTTTCTGTTGATGCGCTCGGTAGCCCGTTAACGTGCCAGAATTCGATTTTATCATTGCGCCGTCAGGGTCGCCATATTCAGGTCGGGCTGCTTTTGGGGGGCGAAAACAACCCGCCAATCCCCATGGATCGGGTCATTGGTCACGAATTGGAAATCTTAGGAAGCCATGCCATGGCGGGCCATACCTTTCCAGACATGATGGAGATGGTGATTTCAAAGAAAGTCCAACCAGAAAGCCTCATCACCAACCGGGTCGACCTGGCCAGGGGCGCAAAAATCCTGGAGGAAATGGGCAACTTTGGTGAAATGGGGATGACTATGATCACATCTTTTTGAAAGCTGGGGGTGCAACCGGCCAAGACCGAATAGGCACCGAACGGCCTTGATGATGTAACCGCTCCCCGACGGCATCAATGTGCCAAGGTGGGTCAGCAATGACCCACAAAGGAGAGCGGCTATGTCGGATATTATACCAATTCGCCCAAACTCTGACTCGTGTTTTACGGGTTCCTCTCCGGGTATGTTTGTGATTCCCTTTTGGAGTATTCGACACTCTTTGTGGAGGGGATCATGGTTGGCATTGAGTTACGGGGTGACTACAGCGCTGGCGATCTGCGGGCTTTGGCGCGCAAATCGCGCGACGCAAAGCAGGCGCGACGGCTGATGGCGCTGGCGGGTGTTGCGGATGGTTTGAGCAGAACGGAAGCCGCCGCCGTAGGTCTGATGGATCGTCAGACGCTCAGAGACTGGGTGCATCGGTTCAAAGAACAAGGCCCGGAGGGGTTGATCGATCGAAAATCCACAGGTCCCAAGCCCAAACTCACCGCAGAGCAGCTGGCCACGCTCAAGGAAATCGTGACGGCCGGGCCTGATCGGGTGATCGACGGTGTGGTGCGCTGGCGCTGTAGTGATCTGGCCATGCTCATCAAGGCTCGCTTTGATGTGGAGTATCATGTGAACTCGGTGGGGAAGCTGCTGCATTCGCTTGGCTTTTCCCACGTCAGCGCCCGGCCACGGCACCCCAAACAAGACCCTGAAATAATTGAAGCCTTTAAAAAACTTCCCGCAAAAACTGGCAGACACCCTGAAAGAGGTCCCCCCGGACACGCCTGTTGAACTATGGTTCCAGGATGAAGCGCGGGTTGGCCAGAAGAACGGTCGGGTTTATCAATGGGCTCCGAAAGGCACACGCCCGCGCCAAGCCGCCGACCAGCGCTACGAGAATGCCTATATCTTTGGCGCGGTCTGCCCTGCGCTGGACAAGGGCGCGGCCTTGGTGATGCCTCACGCCAACGCCGAGGCCATGCAAAAGCATCTTGAGGAGATCAGCCAGTCAATCGCCACCAAGGCCCATGGCGTTGTCATCATGGATGGTGCGGGCTGGCACAAGTCCGGCGCACTGAACATCCCTGAAAATCTCTCGATCCTGTTCCTGCCGCCCTATTCACCAGAGCTGAACCCGACCGAGAACGTCTGGCAATACCTGCGCCAAACCTACCTCTCGAACCGGGTATTCGAAACCTGGGAGGCAATCGTCGATGCATGTTGCGACGCCTGGAACCGCCTGACTGCCGAAACCGGGCGCATCAAATCAATCGCAACTCGAAATTGGGCTGGCACAGGTCAATGATCAGGCGGATTGGTATTAGATATCTCAAACCAGGGAGATATCTATGGAGCGTAGGATTGCTGCGATCTTGGCCGGAGACATGGTCGGCTATAGTCGGTTGGTCGAACTGGACGAGACCGACACACTGGCGCGTCAGCGAAAGCTCATGCTCGAACTGATCGACCCTACAATCGAACGGATGAACGGCCACATTGTAAAGCTGACCGGCGATGGCATGATCGCTGAATTCGGTTCGGTGATCGATGCGGTGCAATGCGCGGTCGCCATCCAGAAAG
>DAOUQK010000279.1 GCA_030625695.1 Paracoccaceae bacterium
CGGACAGGTTGCAGGGTGTGGCAAGATATATGATGCTAACCGGCCTATGTTGTTGGCGATGCTTGAGAAATTTGGCTTTGAAGGCGTTGATCTGGGGCGTGTTCCGGATGATCGCGCGGTGTTGCGAACGGCGCTGGACGATGCGGCAGAACGGGCGGATGTAATCCTGACTTCAGGCGGCGCTTCGGCCGGGGATGAGGACCATGTGTCGGCCCTGCTGAGTGAGGCGGGCGCGTTACAGGCGTGGCGCATCGCCATCAAACCGGGGCGACCTTTGGCGCTGGCAATGTGGCAGGGAACGCCGGTGTTTGGTTTGCCGGGCAATCCGGTAGCGGCGATGATCTGCACGCTGGTATTTGCCCGTCCGGCGATGGGGTTGCTGGCGGGCGAAGGCTGGCGCGAACCGGTGGGATTTGACGTGCCGGCGGGCTTTGACAAGCGCAAGAAAGCCGGGCGGCGAGAGTATCTGCGGGCAAGGGTTCGTGGCGGTGTGGTTGAGGTCTTTGGCTCGGAAGGATCAGGGCGGATCAGCGGGTTGTCCTGGGCCGAGGGGTTGGTTGAACTGGGGGACGAGGCGCAGGAGATCCGACCCGGGGATATGGTGCGATATATCCCTTACGGCAGTTTTGGACTGTAGTACCAATCGACGAAAACACTGAACTGTAATTGGCAATGTAGGGTGGGTGAAACCCACGTTTGCCAATGGTTGCAACTGTCGCGCACGTGGGTTTTTACCCACCCTACAGATGATTGAAAGGTAGGCGGTTTAGACCGCGTAGGTTAACCAGGTCCAAGTCATCGCCACATATGTCAGGGCGTGCAAGGTCTGGTCGACGCCGAAAGCTCGCCAGAATTTGGCATGGCCGGGGTTCAGCGAACGGGCGTCGCTATAACGCGCTTTGGCCCAGTCGATGTGAAAATGCACCGCCCATTCGAGGGCGATAAGGATCAGGGTGAACTTCAAGGTAGCACCCACCACCAGCAAGCAGGGGATCGACAACAGCGCGTGAATCGCAGCGTGCTGGGTTCGGCCCATATGCAGATAGGTCCCCCGCCCGGTCAGCATCTTCGGAGTTTGAAGGAAATAGTCGGCAAACATGTGTTTGATCTGCAGCAAGCAGAACAACAACAGGATTGTGGCGGCCAGGTCCGTCAAGGTGGGCTCCGGTTAGATGTGGACGTATTTTGATATAGCTTAAGGGGTTCGTCGGCCAAGTGTAAACGGCGTTGGATCATTTCGTTTCGGTCAAAGTTGTTAATTTGTTGCGTGTTACACCCGGGACTTGTTAGGTTTGGGCGAATACGCGCGGATGTCTGCCGGGGTGGACATAATTAAGCTGCACATCTGGCAGACGGGAATAATACCATCGAACGCACATTATTCGAATTCATCTGGAAATATTCCAAACGCGATCAGCTGATCCTGCTGGCGGTAACGACGACATTGTTCCCGATGCTGTATCTGACCCTGGAACTGCCCAAGCGGATCATCAACGATGCCATAGGTGCCGGCAGCAGCATCGTTGATGTCTACGGCTACCAAATGGCGCAAACCACGTTTCTGGGTGTGCTTTGTATCGGCTTTCTGTTGGCGGTGGCGCTGCACGGTTTGTTGAAAATGCGCATCAATACGATGAAGGGCACCTTGTCGGAACGGATGCTGCGCCGGTTGCGGTATTTGCTGATCGAGCGGATTTTACGCTTTCCACCACCGTATTTTGAGCGGGTTTCCCAAGGTGAGCTGGTATCTATGGTGACGGCTGAGGCCGAGCCGATGGGTGGTCTTATGGGCGACGCGATCAGCCAGCCGGTGTTGCAGGCGGGCCAGATGATCACCATCCTGTCATTCCTGTTCCTGCAAAGTTTTTGGTTCGGGCTGGCGGCGGTGTCGTTGATTCCGTTACAGGCCTGGCTGATCCCGCGGATGCAAAAGCGTATCAACCTGCTGAACAAGACCCGGATCAAAGAGGTGCGGGCACTTGCGGCCGAGATTGGCGAAACGGCGGCAGGTGCTTCGGCGTTGCGGATGCATGGTGGGTGGCGCTACCGGATGGCGATGGTGACGGACCGGCTGGGGCGGTTGTATGATATCCGGCTGATCATTTTTCAAAAGAAATTCTTTATGAAGTTCATGAACAACTTCATCTCGCAATTAACCCCGTTCTTTTTCTTTTCGATCGGCGGCTATCTGGTGTTGCAGGGGTCAGTGACTTTGGGCGCATTAGTGGCGGCACTGGCGGCTTACAAAGACTTGAGTTCACCATGGAAAGAACTGTTGACCTATTACAATCAGACGCAAGACATGGCGTTGCGCTGGGATGTGATAACCGAGCGGTTTGCGCCGTCAGGCATGCTCGACAAGTCGTTGTTCGAGGGTGCGGCAAAAGATGTACCTGCCTTGACCGGGGATATTGAGTTGGACGGGGTCAGCGTGCGTGACGGCGACGGCACGTTGGTTCTGGAAGACATCAGCGTTACCTTGACCGGTGGCGGCGCCATTGGCATAGCCGCCCCCAGCGAAGAAGATCGCCGTGCTTTGGCCCGCCTTTTGACGCGCGAATTGCTGCCAACCAAAGGGTCGGTAAGGATGAGCGGTCAGGACCTCAAGGCCTTGCATCAGGACGTGGTGGCGCGCCGGATCGGTCATGCCAGTTCGCGTCCGGTGTTGTTTCGGGGTACGTTTGGCGACAATGTGGTGATGCCGGTGAAGCTGCGCCCTGTGGGGAAGGCCGAGGATGCGAATGCAGCAAATGAGGCTGCGCGCTCGGGCAACAGTGCAGATGCGCTGAGTGCCCCGTGGCTTGACCCGTCGATTTCGGGGCTGCGTACGGACACTGCATTGCGTGAGTGGTGGTTGCAGATCATAGACGGGATGGGCAGCGGTACGGCCTTGTTTCGGCGCGGTATGGAGCAGTGTTTCATGGAGCCTGATCATCCTGATCTGGCGGCCAAGCTGATTGAGGTGCGCAAGTTAGTTCGCGCCGCCGTCAACAAGGCCGGGTTGGAACGCCACGTCTATTTCTTTGAGGAAGATCAGTACAACATGGCCCTGCCAGTGGCGGCGAACCTATTGTTTGCCACGCCGCGCCAATTGGTGACGCCGGAACTTTTGGCGGAACAAAGGGAGTTTCTGGCTAAGGTTCGCGAGATTGGCCTGGATGAAGACCTGGTGGCGGTGACCCGCGATGTGATCGACATGCTGCGCCAGATCTTTGGCCTAGATGGCACGGATCACCCGTTGTTTCGCAATCTTGGCCTTGACGCCAAAACCTATGAAGTGGCGGTTGAACTGGTGGAAAAGACCCGCAAAGCGGGGGCATCGGGGTTAAGCGACGCAGAACTGGCGCATTTACTAACGGTCGAATTTACCATCACTGCCGAGCAGATTGGGCCGGGGTTCACCGATGACGTCAAGGCGCGGATACTGGAACTGCGCCATGGCCATTCGGCGGAATTGCTTAGCTGTCTGGGCGATTTGTTTGCCCCTCTTGGCCTGAGTGATTTTGCACCGGGGCTGACGGTGCTGGAAAACGCCTTGTTCGGTTTGATCAGTCAGGATGCCGGCGGCAAGGCGGATGAATTGCGCAAGCTGATTGCCGACGTGCTGGCGGATAACGGCGCGCATAAACTGGTGCTTGGACTGATTTATGATGTGCCGATTGCCCTGAGTGGTGCCAACCTGCCGGCCTTGTTTGCCGAACCTTTGTCGTTCAGCCGGGCAACGATCAAACGGCCTGACATTCTGGTTCTGGATCAGGCGCTGGCAAGTTTTGATATGGCAACGCAAATGGCGGTGTTCAAAAACCTGCGCGCTTTGCTGCCGGATAGCACGGTAATCTATATCAATGATCAGTTTGAAAGAAGCGATGTGTTTGACCAATTCATCGAAGTGCAACAGGGGCGGATCGTGACAGAAGACATGCAGGAAGACAGCACCGAAGACAGTGCCGCCGGGGCCGATCTGACACGTAAGGTGCGGGCGTTGGAACAAACCGATCTGTTCTCGGGTCTGGACCGCAAACAGATGCGCCTGTTGGCGTTTGGTGCGCGTTGGTATAACGCGCCCAAAGGCGAGGTGGTGTTTGAAAAAGATGACCGGCCGACCAGTGGCGCCTATATGATCATCGATGGCGAGGCCGGGTTGTACCTGCCTAAGGAAGGCGAGCCGGATCAACAGATTGTGGTGATGGGCCCCGGAAAACTGGTGGGCGAGCTGGGTCTTATCCGCAATGAGCCCCGTGCGCTTAGCATGGTCGCGGAAAGCGATTTGACCTGCCTGAGGATCGGGGCCGCAGAGTTCCTGGCGGTGGTTGAAAACGATGCGGCGACGGCGTTTAAGTTGTTGCAGGTCGTGTCGGGTTATGTGTCGAGTTGAGGTCAGGAATTGAAGGGTGCGGCACAGGTCCACACGACCTAATCGCGCGCCTCAAACACCATCTCGCGGTCATTTTCGTTGCGAAGGATCATCGCCCCGCCGGATACTTCCGATTGGGTCATTTCGCCTAAAGCTTCAAAGAACCGGTTTTCGGCGGCAAGATCGTCGCAAGCCATCCGGGTGGCGGCAAGAGGGCCGGTTTCAAACCACGGATACGGTGCTGTCATCGCGCCGGAATAGGTATTGCACGGGGCCTGCCCGGCAATCTTACCGGGTTCCGGAAACGTGACGGTTGCACGCGCGTTGAACGGCGCGCCGTCTATCTCCAGAAGGTGCCAATTTTGATCTGCGCCGCCGTAAGCTGCGACAGTTTCATCCCCTCTGCAGGCGGCGATGGATAGAACAGTAAGTAGGGCAGCAATTGTTTTCATGTTCGGTTTGCTATCGCAGATACTATGCCCCTGCAACATCGCAGACTATTCCAGCGACAAAATCAGATCAATCAACGTGCCCATCGGCCCTGCATGGTCCTGCCCGTCGCGCGATGACAGGTCCTCAAGACCAATAAGCCCGGCATAGATCAGCCGAGCGAATTC